>CAIQNV010000047.1 GCA_903873295.1 uncultured Elusimicrobia bacterium | reverse complement strand
GGGGCCAGCCACGCATAAACCGCATAGCGGTTTTGCGCGGTCCCGGCTCGGCGGTTTTGCTTGCGCTGAAAACCGCCTCCGCCCTTGCGGCCCGGACGCGAAGCATAATTATGCTTCGCTCTAAAGCCGGGCCTCACCTCCGCAAAGCGGCTCCAGAGCAACCCCATGACCGGCCCGCGGCTATTTTCATGTTTGACAAGCACATTTTTCTGTCAGACTATTTTTATGTCCAGGCAGTAAAGGAGCGCCAGGGCCTCCGGGAGGGAGAACTTCGCGTCTTTTAGGCGGTTGTCTGAAATCCTGATGGCATAGCCAGTGGCCCGCGTGAGGTCGGCGCCCGTGAGGTTCGTTCCGCCGAAGAGCGCCCCCGTGAAATCCGTGCGGGTCAGGTCCGCTTTTGACAGGTCGGCGTCGCGGAAGTCCGCGTCCCGCGCCTTACAGCTGCTTATCCGGACCCCGTCAAGGGACAGGCCGAGGAAGGTGGAATCGTTAAGCAGGCAGTTGTCGAACTGCAGCGGGCAGGAAAGTTTTATCGCCGGCCAGTAGGCTTCGGTCCAGTTTATCCCGACAAGTTTCGAATCTTTAAAGGAAGTCCCCGCGAACAAGGTGCCGTTGAGCTTTACCAGGCTGAGGTTGCAGCTTTCAAAACAGCAGTCCCTGAATTCGCAGAACCTGAAGACGGCGCCGGTAAAATCGCAGTTTTTGAAAATGCAGTCGCGGAATTGCTTAGAGGTAACGGCCTTGCCCTTCAGGTCGAGGCCGCTGAAAACTTCTCCGGAATATTCTTTTTTTCCCTTCGCGAGCGCGGGCTCAAAGGTCATTTTTATGCACCGCGTGGGTGGCGAGGTAATCCAGCGCGTTCTTCGCCGCGGCCTGCTGGGCTTCTTTCTTGTTCTTGCCGGAGCCCAGCCCCAGGGTCTTTTTGCCCAGGCAGACGCGCACGGTGAAAAGTTTCTCGTGCTCCGGGCCGGCTTCGCTTATCGGCTCATAGTCGGGCGGGCGCTTATGGGTTTTCTGGATTATTTCCTGCAGGATGCTTTTGTGGTCGATGTCCAGCTGTCCCGGGACCTGGCTTTCCAGCCAGGGGATGATCAGCTTCTCGGCGTGCGGGAGTCCGCCGTCAAGGTAGACGGCACCCAGCACGGCCTCGAGGGCGTTGGCCAGTATGCTGTGCCGCTTGCTGCCACCGCTCAAGTGCTCACCGGCGCCGAGGTTCAGGTGATGCCCGAGCCCGAGGAGCTCCGCCCAGCGCGCGAGGTTGGCCCGCGAGACTATGGCGGATTTGGCTTTTGAAAGAAACCCCTCGTCCTCCGAGGGGTTCTTGAGGAAAAGATAATAGGACACGACCAGGCCAAGAACGCTGTCGCCCAGGAATTCCAGGCGCTCGTTGTGCCGGAGGACGCCCCGTTCGGTCGCGTGCGACTTATGGGTGACGGCTTCCGACAGCAGTTCTTTGTCCCTGAATTTATATCCTATTACTTCTTCAAGGGAAGACATTTAATTTCCGTTTAGGAAATCAGTCTTTCTTTCCCGATTTTTCCGTGATGTAGCGGACGGCTTCGCCGACGGTTTTTATCTTTTCCGCGTCTTCGTCGGGGATCTCGATGTCGAATTCTTCTTCGAGCGCCATCACCAGCTCTACGGTGTCGAGGGAGTCCGCGCCGAGGTCCTGCACGAACTGGGCCGGCGGGGTGACTTCGGCCGAGTCGACGGCCAGCTGCTCGATTATTATCTTTTTAACTCTCTCTTCAAGGTTTTCGGTAACTGCCATGTCTTTACCCTCCTGAATTATTTCTGAATCTCTGAAATTTAGGACTTCTTTTCCCTGCTCCTCACTCCCCGATCTTCGACTCCCGACCCCCGACTCCGTCTTCCCGTTCTTCTTTCTACATGTAAAGCCCGCCGTTCACGGCGAGCACCTGCCCGGTGATATAAGAGGAATCGTCTCCGGCCAGGAACAGCGCGGCCTTCGCCACGTCGCCGGGCTCGCCCATGCGGCCCAGCGGTATAAGCTCCGAAATTTTAACCCTGGCCTCGTCCTTCAGGCCCTCGGTCATGCGCGTGCGGATGAAGCCGGGCGCCACCGCGTTCACCAGCACCTGGCGCGGCGCGAATTCCCGGGCGAGCGATTTAGTGAGGCCTATCAGGCCGGCTTTCGAGGCGGAGTAGTTGGCCTGGCCGGCCTGGCCGCTCTGGCCCACCACCGAGGAGATGTTTATTATGCGGCCGGCGCGCGCCTTCAGCATGAGCCTGGCGGCGGCCTTCGCCATGAGGAAGGCGCCTTTCAGGTTGACGCTTATTACCGCGTCGAAATCGGCTTCCTTCATGCGCAGCACCAGATTGTCTTTTGTGATGCCGGCGTTGTTGACGAGGATATCCATTTTTCCGAAAGCTTTTACGGTTTCTTCCACGGCTTTTTCGCAGTCCGCCTCTTTCGAGACGTCCAGCGCCAGGCCTATGGTTTTCGTCCCGGTTCCGGAGGTTATCCCGGCGGCGGCCTCTGCGGCGTCCTGCAGTGACAGATCGGCGAGGGCCACCGAGGCGCCTTCGGCGGCGAAAGCCGCGGCTATCTCGAGACCTATGCCGCGGGCGGCGCCGGTGATAAGGGCGGTTTTGCCTTCGAGGCGCTTCACTCCCCCTCCTCTTTGGCGGCCGAGATCTTGTCCTTGACCTGCTCCATCCGCTTCCTGATATGCGTGACCATGCCGGAGGCGGCCAGGTCGCCGCTTACCCGCACGGCGTTGAGAATGATATTGGCGGTAACGTGGCCGTGGCAGACCAGCACCACGCCGTTAACGCCCAGCAGGGGCGCGCCGCCGTAGATGTCCACGCTCATCTTGGTCTTCATCTCGGCGAAAACCTTGCGCATCAGCATGGCGCCTATTTTGTAAGTAAACTTGCGCATTATCTGCTCTTTGAGCATTTTGAAAACGACTTTGGCCGCGCCCTCATAAAGCTTAAGCGCCACGTTGCCGGTGAAGCCGTCGGCCACCACCACGTCGGTGACGCCCTCCGGGATGTCGCGGCCCTCTACGGGGCCGTGGAAATTCACGCCCATGTTCTTTATCAGCGGCAGGGCTTCCTGCACCAGCGAGTTGCCCTTGGTCTCCTCTTCGCCTATGGAGAGCAGTCCGACGGAGGGGTTCTCGATATTGAAGAGGGACTTCATGTAGATGGCGCCCATCACCGCGAACTGAGCAAGATGCCAGGGCTTGCAGTCCATGTTCGCCCCGGCGTCCAGAAGTACGGTCGTGCCCCTGAGCGTGGGCAGCGGGGCGGCTATGGCGGGGCGTATCACTCCGGGGATGCGCTTCAGCTTGAGCAGGGCGGCCACCATTATGGCGCCGGAGTTCCCGGCTGAAATAAAAGCGTCGGCCTTGTCCTCATGGACAAGCCCGGCCCCCATCATGAGAGAGGAGTCCGGCTTTGCGCGGCATTCCGCCACGGGTTCGCTGTCCATCTCCACCACCTGCGGGGCGTGGACGATGCTTATCCTCTCGGGATTTTCGGCGCCGAGCCGGCGCAACTCCTCCCGTATTTCAGGATCCCTGCCCACAAGGATTATCTCATGGGACAGCTTTTTGGCGGCCAGCAGGGCCCCCTCGATGTTCGGCTTTATGCCGAAATCCCCGCCGTGAGCGTCTATAGCTATTCGCATAGTTGCCGGTCTATGTGCGTGCCGCAGCAGGTCAGCGCCGAGCAAGTGTCTTCCGCTTGAGAGCTTCAGCGCCGACGCGCGGACGGCCTTCCGTCCGCTATTTCTTTTCCTTGCCCTCTTCGGTCTTGGCGGCCTTCGGGGCCACTTCTATTTTTCCGTTATAGAAGCCGCAGGAAGGGCAGACGCGGTGGGGCAGGCGGAGAGCTCCGCACTGGCCGCAGGCCGAAAGGGATTTAACCTCCAGCTTCCAGTTCTGCGACCGGCGTTTATCCCTGCGCTGCGGGGTATGTTTGCGTTTAGGATTGGGCATGTTGTGTTACCTCTTTTATTGACTTAGATCTTTATTCTTTACCGGGCTTTTTCCGCGTTTCCAGCTTCAGGCCTTCAAAGGCTCCGAACGCGCCGGGCTTTTCGGCTTTACAGGCGCAGACCTGCTTGTTGCGGTTTATCCCGCAGACAAGGCAGCGCCCCTTGCAGCTTTCGGAACATAAAACCTTAATAGGCGCGAGCAGACCTGTTGTCTCCCTTATAACTTCGCGCGTATCTATATATTCTACCGTATCCGGGTATACCTCGTCAAAAGAGTCGTCGAAGGACCGGGTCAGCGGCTCGGCGCAGCGGGAGCAGACCATCTCCAGTTCCGCGCTTACCCGCCCGGTAAGGAGTATCGAGTCCACCCCGGCGGAAAAATCAAGTTCCAGGCTGAGCTTTTTCAGCATGCCCGGGCGGTCAAAAAGGTCGGCGTAGCCGGCCACGGCCGGCTCCAGCCTAACATTAAGACTGCCTTCCTCCATAATGTCGGCGTATTTGAAGATCAGGGGGTCGGTTTCCTGCATAAGTATAATAAGATATCAACTATCAGATAAATAGTCAACCCGCCCGCCGCTGGCCGCTATTCTTCCCCCGCCTTTTCCGCCACGGTGTATGGCGGCTTGCGGTTGGCGCTGTGATAGGTGCGTATCAGGATCTCGGCCATCAGGCCCATGAAGCCGAACTGCACGGCTACGAGCGAGAGGAAAATAGCCACCAGGAAAAGCGGCTGGTCCTTTACGAAGACGCCGTTGAAGAACTTGTTGTAAAGCGTATAGACCGCCATCAGGGCCGACGCGGCCAGGAGCGCGAGGCTCAGGCCGCCGAACAGGTAGATCGGCTTGGTAATGAAATCCCCCATGAATTTTACCGTGAGCAGGTCCAGCACCACCTTGAAGGTGCGCGCTATGCCGTACTTGGACTTTCCCGCGGTGCGGGGCCGGTGGTTCACTTCCAGCTCCGCTACGGAGGCGCCGGCGTAGCCGAGTATGGCGGGCAGGAAGCGGTGCATTTCGCCGTAAAGGTCTACGGCCTTCAGCAGGGAGGCCCGGTAGAGCTTGAGGGTGCAGCCGAAGTCGTGAAGCCTGACGCCCGTCACCGCGGAGATGAGGGAGTTCGCGGCGCGCGAGGGCAGGATGCGGGAGAAAAAAGCGTCGCGCCTGTGCCTGCGCCAGCCGCTTACCACGTCCGTCCCGCCCGCCGCGGCGGCGAACAGGCGCGGAATATCGGCCGGGTCGTTCTGCCCGTCGGCGTCGAGCGTCACTATCCATTCCCCGCGCGCCGCCGCTATGCCGGCGGCGAGCGCCGCGGTCTGGCCGTAATTCTTCGAGAGCCGCAGCGCCCGCTGTCCGGGCTCGGCAGTGAATTTCACGAGCTCCGAGAAAGAGCCGTCGGAGCTGCCGTCGTCGACCCAGATAATTTCATGCGGGAGCTTCATCGCGGCGAGGGCGGCGGACAGCTCGTCCTTGAAGCTGCGCAGATTTTCCTTCTCGTCGAAGACCGGGATCACGGCGGAAATTACGGGAGTCATCGGGAGTCTCCTTTTTTAGCGAGAAGTTCCGCGTACAGGTCTTCCTGCTGGCGCACCATGAAGTCTATGTCGAATTCCCGCAGGTCGGAGGCGGCGGCGCCGGCCGCTAACCTCGCCCGCAGCGCGGCGTCGCCGAGCAGGCCGGAAAGAGCCGCGCAGAAAGCGTCCAGATCCCCCTGCGCGGGGCAGAAGCCGTTCACGCCGTCCTTCAGTATGTCCGTTACGCCGTCGGTGCGGTAGCATACCGCGGGAAGGCCGGTCTTAAGGGCCTCGACCAGGCTGCGCGGCAGGCCTTCCCAGAGCGAGGTTAACGCGAAGATGTCCGAAGCGGCCAGCAGCTCGGCGGAATCCTCCCGCCAGCCGGTGAAAAGGCAGATCTTCTCAAGCCCGCGGGCCCGGGCCTCCGCGCGCAGGTTTTCAAGCTCTTCCCCCCCGCCGGCGAAAACGAAGCGGACCGCGGGATGGCGCGCCGTGAGGCGGGCCGCCGCCTCCAGGAAATGGCGCGGGTTTTTCTGCGGCTTGGCGTTGCCTATGCTCAGCACTACGACGGCGTCCGCGGCCAGCCCGAGCTCCGCCCGCCTGGCGGCGCGGTCCGTCGCGGCGGGGTACCCGGAAAGTTTAACCCCGCTGCGGATAAGGCGGTATTTTTCCGGGGAGCCTATGCCGGCCGCGCGCGCGGTTTCCATATTGGCCTTCGAAACAAAGACCAGCGCGTCGCTGAAGCGGGCGCAGAATTTCTCGAGCAGGATGTAGAGCCCGCGCTTGAGGAAGTTCTGCAGCGGGTGGAAGCCGAAGCCGTGGAAGGTGTGCACCACCACCGGTACTCCCGCCGCCGCCGCCGCCAGGCGGCCGAGGATGCCGGCCTTGGAGGAGTGCGTGTGAACCACGGCGGGCTTCAGCCCGCGCAGCAGCGCTTTCAGCTCGAAAAAAGCCGCCAGGTCCCTGACGGGGTTTATCTCCCGGACCAGGCTGCGTGCCGCGACGAGCCTGGAGGGATCGGCCCTGCCTTCAAGGAGCCCGCCCGGCCCCGCGACGATAAAAGTGTCGAAGCGCCGGTGGTCCAGGGCGGAGGCCGTATAAAGCGTGTTGGCCTGCGCGCCGCCGAAATCAAGGCGGGTTATTATATGCGCAACTTTAATCATTGCGTGCGCTGCCGGGGCTTACCTTATATAAAGGGAAATAATGCTTCAGGATGTCGCGGTACTTCGCCCCCTTCGTTTTGGCCAACCCCTGCGCCCCCAGCACGCAGAGCCCGCTGCCGTCGCCGGTGCCGATGCCGCGCACTATGAAAAATTTCGGGTATTTCCCCCTGAAAAGCGGGCGGATGCTGAAAAGGCCCGAGCGCAGCGCGCCCGCCCCGAGCGCGGCGGCTATCGGTCCTGCGCCCTCCACTACTGCGGAGCCGGCGGTGCCTTCCACTCTTATCGCCTTCACCATTCCGGCGGCGTCGCGCGCCAGCGGGATTATGGCCCGGATGTAGCCGACTTTTCCTGTGCGGTTCAGCCGGGCCTCGATCCAGCGCGGCTCCAGCAGCAGGGTCCAGTAGACGTCGGAACTGACCGTCTTGTCCTCGGAGAGGCAGAGCAGGGCGTCGGGCGGACCCCTGAGCGTCTCTATATAAAAATTGTAAGGCGTCAGGCGGATCGGCGGTCTGCCGCCGTCGTTCACGCCGCTGCGCGTGAAGCCGCCGCAGGCGCGGTGAAAATCTACCGGCGCCAGGCCCGCGCCGGCCAGCAGGGTTTCTCCGCGCGTCTCGGCGGCGGCCGCGGCCGAGACGGCGCTCTCGGACTGCAGCCCGGAGAAAGGCAGACAGTGGGAGGAGTCGCACAGGTTGTATTCCCGGCTTTCATGCGAGATCAGGCCTGCCAGCCGCAAAAGGCGGGTGCGCACGGTAACCACCAGCGCCTTCAGGTGCTCCGGCAGCCTCGAGCCGTTGGCCGCCTGCGACGCTATCGGGCTGACCAGATTTTCAAGCGGGGTCTCGTTTATAAGCCAGAAGCCTTTTTCGCGCACCAGCGCCAGCAGCTCGCCCGAGATCTCCTTGTCGCCGCGGTTCACGCCCTTGACCCCCGCGAGGTCCGGGTTCTTGATAAGGATGACTCCTCCCGGCGTTTTGGGGACTATGCGGACGCTGTTGGTGGTGGTGTGGGCCACGGAGCCCATGGTGTCCCGGATCTCGTAGATCCGGTTCATCTCGTCGTAGGAGACGGTCCACTGCATGCCGCTCTTGCCGGAGAAGATATTGCCGAGGCGCGCGTCCACCAGGTTAAAGTCCGTGACGGCTATAAAGCTGAAGCTCTTGATCAGCGAAGGGACGCCGTCCTTGTCCGCGTAAAGCCCCACTTTCACTTTCTGGCCGTGGTCGGCGGGCAGCGGGTCCTTGTGGACCGGCCAGGCCATCCGCACCCAGTAAAACATGTTGTCTATTTTACCCTTCACGAACTTGCGCAGCTTTTTTTCCTTTTCGGAGAAAAAAGTTTCTTCGGGATCCAGGTTCGACAGCGTGTAATAGGCCTGCCAGGCCGGCAGGTAAAAGCCCGACTCGTCGTAGAGGCGCGCAAGGTCGAGCTCGGCCTGGATATTGCGCTGGTCGTAGGTGAGCGCCTCTTTTATGAAGTTCATCGCGTGCGGCCGCTTTTTAAGGCGCTCGAAGTTCGCGCTGATAAGCTGCGCCGTCGGGGAAAGCAGATAGGGGTAGCGGGTGTAAACCGAGCGCAGGCCTTCAATGGCGGCGTCCGGGCCGGCCAGCTCCGCCTCGGCTATCGCCAGGGCGAAGCGCGCCTGGCTGGCCAGGTCCTGGTCGGCGGTGAGCGTGAGGGCCTTTTCGAAAGCCGCCCTCGCGTCCTGGTATTTCTCGAGGCTGAGCAGGTTCCAGCCTTTTTCAAAGTGTATGTAGAAATCCCCGGGGCTGAGCATTTCCGCCTTCATAAGGTAAGCCATGGCTTCCGCGTTCTTCCCGGCCTCCGCGAACAAGGCCGTAAGCTCGCGGAGCGCGGTGGAGATCAGCGCCTGGTCGGAGGAGCGGTAGACCACATATTTATAAGCGGCGGCCGCGTCCTCGGGTCTGCCGTCCAGCCACTGCGCCGTAGCGTCCGAATATACTTTTGCGAGGTTCTCCTGCGCCGGGAGAAAAACGGGGGCGAGCAGGAGCGACAGGCAGAGCAGCGCGGTTTCCCTCTTTAGCATAGAGACAAATTTAGCAATTATAGTGGCGAAAAGGAAAGGCGGCCGCGGCTCCGGGCCGTATTTATAGGGAAAAGATTTTGAATTCTTTTTATGTTTATGTATAATAAATAGCGACGGGCCATTAGCTCAACGGTAGAGCAGGCGCCTCTTAAGCGCAAGGTTACAGGTTCGAATCCCGTATGGCCCACGTCGATTTAAGCCGGGGTAATGAGTAACGCAGGAGAGTAAAAGGGCGAAGGCGGAGTCTGCCCGGTTTATTCAACGCTCTTACTCATTACTCATTTTTTTTGCCGCGGCGCTCTTTAAAAGTCGGGATGGCGGAATTGGCAGACGCGCATGGCTTAGGACCATGTGGGGTAATTCCCGTCGGGGTTCAAGTCCCCGTCCCGGCATTATGCTGAATATCCACACAACAGCGGAGGAAACATGAACATCACACTCGGTTACGGCGATAAAATAAAAAAGATCAAGCAGGAAGGCTGCGTGCACCTGTTCGGGGTCAACCTGGACGCCAAGGCGCTGGCGGAGGCTTCGCAGGAGGCGCTGGTGCGCCTGCAGAGCGTGGTGAGCCTGCCCGGCTTCCGCGTGGGCAAGGTGCCGCTGACCATGATAAGGGACCAGTTCCCCTCCATGGTCAAGGACGAGGTCCTGGATATCGCCGCCAAATCTTCGCTGCCGGAGATCTTCAAAGGCGCCCAGCTCAACCCGGTGGTGGCCCCGCTGCTGAAGAACGTCAGCTACGAGCCCGCCAAGGCGCTCTATTTCGAGATCCAGTTCGAATGTTCCCCCTCCATCGAGCCTAAGGGCTACGAGAAGATCGCCGCCACCCGCAAGGTGCACAAGATCAGCGACGCCGAGGTGGACAAATATATAAACCAGGTGCGCGAATATAACGCCTACCTTAAGCCCGCCGAAGAGGGCGAGGCCGCCTCCAAAAATCATTTCGCCATAGTGGACTACGACACCTTCGAGAACGGCGCGCCCGTAGCTGACGGCGCCGTGAAGGGCGAGATCGTGGACCTTTCCAGCCCCCAGACCATAGCCGGGCTGGCCGACGCCGTGATAGGCGCGAAGAAAGGCGAGAGCCGCGAATTCGACGCCCCGTTCGGCGATAAGAAAATGCGTTTCAAGGTCACGGTCACCGAGCTGAAGCGGAAAATGGTGCCCGAACTGGACGAGAACTTCCTGAAGGAAGCCGGCGTCAAGACGCAGGAGGAGCTTAAGGCCAATGTGAGGAAGCTCCTCGAGCAGGGCTCCTCCGAGAAGACCGAGAAGGATACCCTGGGCCAGCTCGAGGAAGCTCTTTTAAAGAATAATCCGCTCGCGCTCCCCCCCACGCTGGTGAAGGAAGAGACCCAGGAGCTGCTGGAGCTTTTCAAAAAGCGCGCTCCGGCGGAGCAGCACCTCCCGGACGAGGCTCTGCTCGAGCGGCTTAAGCCGGTCGCGGAGCGCAACCTCTCCCTAACCTATATCCTGCACCACATCGCGAAGAAAGAAAAGATAGAGGCTACCGACGCCGAGCTGGACGCCGAGCTGGAAAAAGTGATGGCCCGCCTCAATACCGACGAGGAAAAATCAAAGGGCAGGGAGCTTTTTGAAAAGCGCAAGGAATATATCCGGGCCTCCATGGTGGAGAACAAGACCATGGCCCTGGTGAAGGAAAAGGCCGTAATAAAGGAAGAGCAGGCTTAACGGCGGTCACCCGGACTGACGGTCGCCAGGTCGCCGGACCGGGAACTGGCCGCTGGTAGTCCGGAGACTAAAAGTAGTCAGGAGGAAAAATGATAATACCTACAATTCTTGAAAAATGGAACCAGGGCTCGATGGTGTCCTACGACATCTTTTCGCGCCTGCTTAAAGACCGGATCATCTTTTTCGGCGACCCCGAGGGCGCGGTTTCCACGGCTTCGGCGAACATCGTCATCGCCCAGCTGCTTTACCTCGACGCCGAGGATCCCGAAAAAGAGATCAACCTCTACATCAATTCTCCCGGCGGCATGGTTACCGCGGGCCTGGCCGTCTACGATACGATGCAGTTTATCAAGGCCCCCATCTCCACCATCTGCATGGGCATGGCCATGAGCTTCGGCGCCGTGCTGCTGGCCGCCGGCTCGAAGGGCAAGCGCTACGCGCTGCCTAACTCCCGCGTAATGATCCACCAGCCCCTGATCTGGGGCGGCGGCATTTCCGGGCAGGCCACCGATATTGAGATAGAAAGCCGCGAGATGCAGGAGAGCAAGACCCGCCTTATCGACATCATGGCCAAGCATACCGGCCAGACGGCCGAGAAGGTCCGCGCGGATATGGAAAGGAATTTTTACCTTTCCGCCGCCCAGGCGAAGGACTACGGCATCATCGATTCCGTGCTCGAGCACCGCAAGAAGTAAACGCAGAGCGTTAAAGAATTTCACCACAGGGCGATGTTTTCTCCTCTTAACTCCTCCCCCCCTGTGTCTCTGTGGTGAATCTCTGCGAGTCCGCCCGGGGGCGTTAATTCAGCCGTCAGAACAGGAAACATATAATGGAAGAAAAGCTACCTACCGAAACCGCTTACCCGGCGGCGCTGCCCACTATAGCCATCAGGGATGTCGTGATGTTCCCGTACATGGCCCTCCCCCTCTCGGTGGACCGGCCCAAATCGGTGGCCGCCATAGAAGCCGGCCTGGCGGCGGGAAAATACATCCTGGCTCTCGCCCAGAAAAAACCCGACGTCAACGATCCCGCCCCCGGCGATCTTTACGAATACGGCGTGGTGAGCTCGATCTCCCAGTCTCTCAAGATGCCCGACGGCACCATGCGGGTTTTCCTCGAGGGCAGGCGCAGGGCGCGCGTGCGCAAGCTCGCCCTGGACAAGGGGCAGACTTTCCTGTACGCCGAAGTGGAGTACCCTGAGGAAATCGTTGAAAAGACCGCGGAGCTTACAGCCCTGATGCGCCACGCCGGCGAGATCTTCGAGGTTTACGTGAAGCTCAGCACCCGCATAGTCCTCGATTCCACGGCTTTCCTGCAGCAGCTGGAGAATCCGGCCAAGCTCGCCGACACCATAGCGGCGCACTCCATCTTCACCCTGGCCGACCGCCAGGAGGTGCTGGAGACCGAAAATCCCCGAGAGCGCCTGGAGAAGCTGATAAAATTCCTGGCCAAGGAAGTGGAGATCCTGGACATCGAACAGAAGATCCACGGCCGCGTCAAAACCCAGATCGAGAAGTCGCAGAAGGAGTATTACCTTAACGAGCAGTTGAAGGCCATACAGAAGGAGCTCCACCAGAAGGACGATTTCTCCAAGGAAATAGACGAGCTTAAAAAGCGCATCAAAGCGGCGAAGATGCCCAAGGAAGCCGAGGCTGCCGCCGAGAAAGAGCTGGCGCGCCTCTCCAAGATGATGCCGTTCTCGCCGGAATCCACGGTCAGCCGCACCTACCTGGACTGGCTTACCAACCTGCCCTGGTCCGTAGAGACCAAGGACGAGATCGACCTGATCGCGGCGAAGAAGATCCTGGACGAGGACCACTTCGGGCTTAAGAAGCCCAAGGAGCGCGTGCTGGAATATCTGGCCGTCTGCAAGCTTACCGAGAAGCTCAAGGGCCCCGTGCTCTGCTTCGTCGGCCCTCCCGGAGTGGGCAAGACCTCCATCGCCCGCTCCATAGCGCGCTCCATGGGCCGCAATTTCGTGCGGATGTCCCTGGGCGGCGTGCGCGACGAATCCGAGATCCGCGGCCACCGCCGCACCTACGTGGCCTCCATGCCCGGGCGCATCATCCAGAGCATGAAGAAAGCCAAGAGCCGCAACCCGGTCTTCCTGATGGACGAGATAGACAAGATGGGTTCGGACTGGCGCGGCGATCCCGCCGCCGCCCTGCTCGAGGTGCTGGACCCCGAGCAGAACAACGAGTTCAGCGACCATTTCCTGGACGTGCCCTACGATATTTCGAAGGTGATGTTCGTCACCACCGCCAATACCCTGTGGGGCATCCCGACCAGCCTGCGCGACCGCATGGAGATAATAGATTTCAGCGGCTACACGCACGACGAGAAGATCGAGATAGCAAAGAAATTCCTTATCCCGCGCCAGACGAAAGAGCACGGGATAAAGGAGGGCGTGCTCAAGATAGACGAGAAGGGCATAGACGCCGTGATCCGCGGCTATACCCGCGAAGCCGGCGTGCGCAACCTGGAGCGCGAGTTCGCCTCCATGTGCCGCCGCGCCGCGCGCATGATAGTCGAACAGAAGCTCGCGACGGTGAAGGTCACGCCCGAGAATCTGGGCGACTACCTGGGGATCCCCAAGTTCCTGTCCGCGCGGGTTTCCTATAACGCCGTGGGCATCGCCACGGGCCTGGCCTGGACCGAGAACGGCGGCGAGGTGCTGGCGGTCGAAGCGGTGGCCGTGCCCGGGAAGGGCGCGCTCACGCTTACCGGCAAGCTCGGGGACGTGATGAAAGAGTCCGCGCAGACGGCCTTCTCCTATATCAGATCAAAGGAGCTGGCCCCGGCCTCCTTCGTAAATTCGCATAACTTCCACGTGCATATCCCCGAAGGCGCCATCCCCAAGGACGGCCCCTCGGCCGGCATAACGCTGGCCGCGGCCCTCGCCAGCCTTTTCTCGGGCAGGGCCGTGAAGCAGAATCTGTCGATGACCGGAGAGCTGACCCTGACCGGCAGGGTCCTGGCCATCGGCGGCCTTAAGGAAAAGGTCATCGCCTCGTTCCGCGACGAGATAAACACCGTGATCTTCCCGCGGGCCAACCTGAAGGACCTGGAAGAGATCCCGGCCGAGATCCGCGCGAAAATGAAGCTGCATCCGGTGGAGAGAATGAGCGAGGTGCTGGAGCTGGCGCTCGAGTCCTCGGCCCCGGGAAAAAAAGCCGGCCCCCGCCCCCGGAAAAAGGTGAAAGCCCGTTCCCAGGTTCCTTAAAAGCATGTAGCTGCTCACCACGGAGGCAGAAAGAGCGCTAAGGTTCACGGTCACTACTGCTAATTTGATAATATATATTTTCAAACGATCAGCTCAGTGTTCTTCCGCGGTCTCCGTGTCTCCGTGGTTTTTTTTGCCGAGCAGTTACAAAGGCGTTCAGAATATGAGGACTTTGCTTAAAAAGCGCAAGTTTTCCATAGCGGCGATCTTTCTTGCCTCTAGCCTCTGTTCTCTGCCGCTTCCCCTCCGCGCCTTCGAAGATAAGCTCTCCACCGAGGAGATAGACGGCGCCCTCGAGGGGACCAAGCTTAACGAGGTCTTCTCGCAGTATCTGGCCACCGTTCAGATGTACGACCCCGAGCGGGCCACGCGGCTGGGCCTGCACGATGCCGATTCCCTGCTTACCGCCCGCTCGCAGGAGCGGGTCACGCGCCAGCTGGAGGCCTTAAAGCGGCTGCGCGCCAAGCTGGGCGAGATAAAGAAAGAGACCATGACCCCCGCGCTCAGGGTCGACTACGAGGCTCTCGACCACATGCTGGAGGTGGACATCTACGAGATGGAGAACCTCGGCCTGCTGGCGCGGCGCCCGCAGCAGTACCTTGAGCCGCTCTTCCTCGTCTACCAGATGATGAGCAAGGATTATGAGGACTATAACACCCGCGCCTCTAACGCCATCTCCCGCCTTAAGCAGTTCCCTTCCATTCTCGAGCAGGCCGAGCGCAACCTTTCGCGCCCGCCGGAGATCTGGACCCGGCAGGCCATCAAGCAGGCTAACGACGCGCTGAATTATGTTTCCGACTTCGTCCCGGTGTTCCGCGGCTATACCCGGTACGACCCGACGCTTAAAGGCCAGGTCGACGAAACCATGGAGAAGGTCAAGGCGTCGCTGGCGCGCTACGCCGAGTTCCTGCAGAAGGACCTGCTCCCTAACGCCGACGGTGATTTCCGGGCCGGCGAGTACGCCTACGGCTTTTACCTCGAGCGCCTGCACTCGCTGGACATGACCCCCGGCTCGGCCCTCTCCTATTCTAAAAAGTCGTTCAAGAAAGCTATGAACGACCTCCGGAAGGAGGCGCTCAATATCGACGCTATGCTGGCGAAGAAAAGCGGCTGGAAGGGCGTGCTGGACAAGCTCCCCAAGGAGCACCCTCCTGCCGGCGAGGTGCTGAAGGTCTTTCAGGACGAGATGGACCGGGCTTACCAGCATTTCGACGAGCATAAAGTGGTGGAGTTCCCGCGCCAGCGCCTCCTTATAAAGCGCATGCCCGGCTTCATGGCCTCGGTGCTGCCTTACGTTTACTACGCGCCTTCCTTCTCGCTGGACGACACCCGGGTTTCCGAACTTTTTGTGCTGCTGCCGCCGGACAGCGTCCCCGAGGCCTCGCGCGAAAAGATCCTGGCTTCCGGCTTCAATTACTCGCAGTTGGAGCTGCTTACCGCCTATTCCATCATGCCCGGCCTGCACCTGCGCAGTTTCGAGGCCTCCTCCAATCCCTCGCGCATACGCCGGATCTCCCGCCAGCCCGTGGTGACCAACGGCTGGGCCTGCTACGCCGAGCTCCTGGCCGAGGAGATGGGCTATTATTCCTCCTATTGGTCGCGCTTCCTGCGCTGCTACGTGAGAGCGCTGCGCGCGGCCCGGGCCTATACCGACGTCTCCCTGCACACCAAAAAATGGGACGCCAAGCAGGCTTCGCAGTTCTTTCAGGACAATCTCTATATGACCAAGGCGCAGGCGGACGCCGAGGTGCTCAAGATCTCGCTGTCCCCTACCGACGGCTTCACCTACATACTGGGCATGGACCGCATACTTGAAATGCGCCGCTATTATCAGCGCACCGAAGCCAAATATTTCGACCTGCGCAGGTTCCACACTCTCTTCCTCAAGATGGGCGAGATCCCCATAGACCGCATACAGGAGGAGATGAGGCGGGTGAAGCGGGAGGAGAACAAGATAATAAGATGACCGCCTGCGCCGTTTCTTTTTCCGGGGTTGAAAAAACCTACAAGCGCCCCCGCCTGCTGGGGGCCGAATACCATACCGCCGTAAAGGACCTTTCGTTCGAGCTCCGGGCCGGAGAGATCACCGGTCTGCTGGGCCTTAACGGGGCGGGCAAAACCACCGTAATGAAGCTGATCACCGGCCTGCTGTTCCCGACGGCCGGGCAGGTCAGGGTTTTCGGCTGTTCCCCCTCCGACGTGGCGGCCAAGGCCAGGGTCGGCTTCCTGCCTGAGCTGCCCTATTTCCCGCCGCAGGTTAAGCCCGCCGCCGCCCTAATGTATTACGGCCGCCTCTCGGGCCTTTCCGGCGCGGACCTCTCGCTGGCGGTGGAGTCGGCCATGCGGAAGACCGGCCTGGAGCCTCACGCCGGCAAGCGCGTTTCCGAATTTTCAAAGGGGATGCTTCAGCGCCTCGGCCTGGCCCAGGCGCTGCTGCACAAGCCCGACCTCCTTGTTCTCGACGAGCCGGTCAGCGGCCTCGACCCGCTGGCCATACACGATATACGCGGGCTGCTGGCCGGGCTTAACTCCGACGGCCGCGCGATCTTCCTTTCCTCCCACAGCATTTCAGAGGTCGAGAAGCTGGCCTCCAGGGTGCTGATAATGGTGAGGGGCGCGCTGGCCGCGACGGTAACCCGGGCGCAATGGGAAGCCGCGCCCGGCGGGCTGGAGACTATTTTTGTCGAGGCCGTTAAATGAAAGATCTCTTTCTCGCGCGGGCCGTCGCCTTTAATTCCTTCTCCGAAAGCGTGCGCAACCGGTTTTTCACGCTTTTCGCGGTTTTCGCTTTTACCGCCGTTTACGCCTCCGTGCTGGCCGGAGTGATGGCCGTGGACCAGGAGGCGCGGGTGCTGACCGATTTCGGCCTGGCGCTGATAGAGCTTACCGCGCTGGCCTACTCGCTTTTCGGAGTTTCCTCCTCCCTGCTTAAAGAGGCGGAGACAAAAACCATTTACCTGGTGTTTTCGCGGCCCGTTCCGCGCCGGGTCTACCTTGCCGGCAAGCTGGCCGGGGCGCTTCTGACGGCGGGCCTGATGCTGGCGATAATGGGGGCCATACACCTTTCCCTCCTGGCCTTCCGGGGGTTCGGCCTGCCGGAGTTTTACGCCTGGGCGCTGGCCGGCACCTTCCTTAAGCTGGCGGTCATTATCTCTTTCGCTTTTTTTGTCTCGCTGTTCTCCACTTCGGCGGTTTCCACGCTGGTCATTTCCTCGATAATGTGGACGCTGGGGCATTTCGCGGCGGAGGCCAGGTTCATGGCGGAGCGCCTGCCGGGCTTTAAGGGGATCGTCTTTAACGTTTTTCTCTGGCTCATTCCCAACCTGCAGCTTTTCAACGCGCGCGACGCCGCCGGCGCGGCCTGCGCCCTCGGCCCGGGCGTTATTGTTCCCGCCGCCTCCTGGGTCGCGGCTTCCTACCTGGCGGCCCTCTGGCTGCTGGCGCGGAAGGAGTTCTGATGAGCGGGCGCGGCCTGCCCCTGCTGGCCTCGGCCGTGCTGGCCTGGGCCGCCGGGGGCTTTGCTTCCCGCGGCTACAGCAGCCCTTTCCCTCCCCCTTCTGAAATGCGGGTCCCGGCCAGCGGGGCCACGGGCGATATGCTGGCCCTGGCATTGGGGGCGCGGCGGCTTTTTTCCGATCTCTGGTTTATCCGCCTGATGCAGTATTACGGCACCAGTGAATTCTGCGAGCATGAAGAGGCGGCCGGAGACCCTCACCATCACTGCGAGCATGACAATTTCGGCATGGGCAAGTACCCGCTTTTCCTTCCCCTGGCGCGGCACGTGCTGGAGGTGGACCCCGCCTTTACGGCGGCCGGACTTTACGGCGCGGCTTCCCTGGCCTTTAATATGGAGAGGGCGGGAGAGGCGGAAGAACTTCTGCGGTACGGCCTTAAATATTCCCCGCGGGAGTGGAAATATCTTACCATGCTCGCCGCAATAGGCTACAGCAAAGCTAAAAACCCGTCGGCGGTGGCCGAATCCATAGCTCCGCTCTTAAGGGACCCGGACTGCCCCGTGATGCTGAAACAGCAGGCGGCTTTCCTGAATAAGAAGGCGGGTAATTACGCGGCCGCGGCCGCCATTTACGCCGACATAGCGGCCACCTCCCGCGATGAAGCTTACGTGAAGAACGCCCGGCGCGAGCTGGAGAAGCTTTCAAGGAGAGCGCGCCGGCCATGAATATCCTTAACGTCTGCGACTCGCCCGATTGGGATATTGTGGCTTACCAGGCCCTGCACACGGCCGCCCGCTTTTCAAAGCTTGGACATAACTCGGCGGTGCTGTGCCCTAGCGGCTCCCGCCTTTACGCCGAGTGCGGCAAGCATAAGGTCGCGGCGCGGCCGCTCACGCTGGGGGCTAAATTCGGTTTTTTTGAAACCGGCGGCTGGGACATAGTTCACTTCTATAATTTATCCGGGCTCTCCCCCCTCTTCCTTAAAAAAGCCCGGGCGGTGTCGCGCATCTTTGTCACCCAGATAAAGCTGGGCAGCCCTGAAAATTTCGGGAGGCTCGCTCAGCTGCAGCCGTATGTCGACTTGTATATCGGAGCCTGCAATTCGGTGCAGGAAGAGTTCGTTATAGCCGGAATAGAGCCGCGCCGCACCTTTATGGTGCCGCCCTGCATAAACATCGGCCGCTGGGAAAGCGCCATGCTTATAAAGCCCGCCATGTTCCAGAAGCGTCCCTATAAAGTAGGGACTATCAGCATGGACACTACGCTGAAGGAGCAGGAACTTTTCCTGATGATGGCGAAAGAGGTCCTCGACGCGCTGCCGGAAACCAATTTTATGCTGGTGGGAGTCAGGGATGAAAAGATACGCGAGCTGGCGAGGGGTCTCGGGATAAGCCACAAGGTGGACGTTCTCTGGGAGCGCGACGATGTGCCCGAGATCATGGCGATGATACATATCTACGCCAAGACCGCCGTACGCGCCGGGCTCTCCATGTCTTTAATAGAGGCGCAGGCTTCGGGCGTGACCTGCGTAATTCCCAGGCTTAAAGGGCTGAGCGATTTCACCGTGCACGAGCGCAACGGCGTTATTGTGGAGCCGGGCGATCCGTTCTCCTGCGCCCGGGCGGTGATACGCCTGATAAACAATCCCTATTCCTGCCACAATATGTCGAAGATGGCTTATGACTACGTGAACAACAATATGTCCGTGCCCGTGGTCGCCAATATCCTGCTGCGCCTTTACGAAGACACCCTCGTTTAGCTGCCTTCTAGAATTCGCTCCAGTACCTGCCTTTCTCGTCTTTGTGCGCGCAGTCTATATAGATCAATCCGAAGTTGGGATCTTTCGGATCGTTCACATAGGCCCAGCTGCCGGTGTCTTTTATGAGCATTGAAGGCGTATCCTTTACCGAGGAGACTTTTAAGTGCCGGGACAGTTTTAGCGCCGGGGCTTCTTCAAGCACGCCGGCCTTCAGCGTCTCCCTGAACGAGGCGGGCAGGCGCCTGTATTCCTGGCGGTACAGCTCGAGGGAGACGCGCATGCCCGCAAGTTTGCGGACAACTTCGTCAGCCTCCATCCCGTGGATATAATGATAGCCCGCCCAGGCCGCCAGCAAGGACGCCGCCATTAAAGCTAAAACTCTCTTTTCCATATAGCCCCCTTTCCCTGTTCATGAAATACTATCAAAAAATGAAAGGTTAAGGAATTTGGTAGAATAGTCAGGAAGCAGAATCTTCACCAGACGAGGACCCCTTCATGAAAATACTGTGCCTTAACTGCGGAAGCTCTTCCGTAAAATATTCCCTTTTCGACTGGCAGGCCAAAACCCCGCTGGCCTCCGGCGTCGTTGAGCGCGTCGGCATCGGCGGCTCCTTCATCAGCCACGAGGCCTCCGGCCGCGAGAAGGTCAACGTGAACCAGGACTGCCCGACCCATAAAGAAGCCATAAAGCTGGTGCTTAATACGCTGACGGAGGGGACTACCGGAGTTATAGAAAGCCTTTCCGGGATCGCGGCCGTCGGCCACCGCGTGGTGCACGGCGGAGAGAAGTTCGTCAAGTCCGTGATCATAGACGACAAGGTGATAGAGGCTTTCCGCGAGCTTTCCTCGCTGGCGCCGCTGCACAACCCGCCCAACATCCAGGGCATAGAGGCCGCCCGCGAGCTGATGCCCAAGATCCCCCATATGGCCATCATGGACACCGCCTGGCACCAGACCATGCCGCCCTTTTCCTATACCTACGCGCTGCCGCACAAGTGGTACGAGCAGTACGCCATCCGCCGGTACGGCTTTCACGGCACCTCTTTCCTTTACGTGGCCAAGCGCGCCGCGGTGCTGCTGAAGAAGGACCCCTTCAAAACGAACGTCGTGATCTGCCATATCGGCAACGGCGCCTCCGTGAACGCCGTGAAGAACGGCCTCTCCTACGACACCAGCATGGGCTTTACCCCGCTGGAAGGCCTGGTGATGGGCACCCGCGCCGGTGACCACGACCCGGCCATCCCGCTCTACGTCATGGCGCGCGAGAGCCTGAACCCGGGCGAGATGGACGCGATACTCAATAAAAAATCCGGCATTCTCGGCATTACCGGTAAATATTCCGACCGCCGGGACGTGGAAATGGCGGCGGAACAGGGCGACGAGCGCGCGAAACTGGCCATACACATAGAATGCTACAGGATAAAGAAGTACATCGGCGCCTACGCGGCCGCGGTCGGCGGCATCGACGCGGTAGTGTTCACCGCCGGCGTGGGCGAGATGGGCCCGATAACGAGAGCGGGCGCCCTCGAGGGCCTCGACTTCCTCGGCATAAAGTGCGACGCCGAGAAGAACGCGACCTCCAAGACCCGCAACGCCGAGACCGACATCTCCTGCCGGACGTCGAAGGTCAAGGTGTTCATAATCCCCACCGACGAAGAGCGGGTGTTCGTGGAGGACGTAGCCGGGCTGATCAACGGCTCCTACGATATCCACACGCGCTTCACCTATACCTTCCAGGACGCTTCCTACCGCAACTCGCTGCGCGACGACGCTTTCGTCAAGCAGTGCGTTAAGAAGCCGGCCCTTCTGAAGGTGGAGGCCAATCCGCCGGCCGGAGCCAGGCGCTGAACCAGCCGCATGAAAAAGATAAGGTCCGAAATCCTCACCCCCCTGGCCGCGCTGCTGGCGCTCTGTGCCGCCGGGGTGATCGGCTATTCTCTTATAGAAGGCTGGGGGGTGCTGGACAGTCTTTACATGACGGTTATAACGCTGGGGACCATCGGCTACGGCGAAACGCATCCGCTGTCGGATGCGGGGCGGGTTTTCACCATCTGCCTGATCCTGGGCGGCATAGGCGTGATGACCTATATTTTTACCAGCATTACCGAACTTCTGCTGAAGGGCGGGCTGAAAGAGGCGTTCCGGAGGCTGAAAATGCAGGATAAAATCGAGCATATGGACGGACATTTCGTGGTCTGCGGGGCGTCCCGCCCGGGGCTCAGCGTCTGCGAAGAACTTTCCAAGACCTCCCGGCCTTTCGTGCTGATCGTGCTGGCCGAGAGCGAGGTTAAAAAGTTCATGGCGCACGGCTGGTGCTGCGTGCAGGGCGACGCGGCCTCCTGCTCCGCGCTAGAGGCTGCAGGCATAAAAAAAGCCCGCGGCATCTTCTGCGCCCTTCCCGGCGACAAGGATAACGGCTTTGTGGCGATCACGGCCCGCGGCCTTAATCCCGGTGTGAAGATCGTGGCGGTCCAGAACGAGCACGACGAGGAGATGAAGGATAAGCTTATCCGCGCCGGCGCGGACATCGTAATCAACCCCTCTCATATCGGCGGGCTGCGCATGGCCTCCGAGATGCTGCGCCCCGCCACGGTGCAGTTCCTGGATTCTATGCTGCGGGGCCAGAAGGCGGGGGCGCGCTTTGAGGATATTGAGGCGGGGCCGGGGGCGGAGGGCCGTGCGCTTTTAGACTTCAAGGGAGCGGACGCCAAGGGCGCCCTGGTGGTGGCTATGAAAAAACCCGGCGAGAACTCATACGAGCTTAACCCTCTTCCCGGGGTGAAGCTTAAAAAAGGCGACGTGCTGGTCGCGCTGGGTACGCCCGACGAACTTAAGGCGCTGTCTTCAGCCCTTTCCTGAGCGGCGGGAGCCAGGTTATAAGGGCTTTCCTTACCCTGGTGAACTGGCGCACTTCCCCCCTCCGCGTCCTTCGCCGTAAAAGATCTTCGGTCCATTCACGGCGGAACTCCGCCCCGTTCACCCGCATGCTTATCTCTATTTCCGCGAGCGTCGCCTCCGGGGAGGCCTTCTTCTCCCAGCTGTCCCTGATGTATTTAACGGCGGGGCGGCGGCCCAGGCCGGCGAGCAGGCCGAGCGTGCGCTCCGCCCCCGCGGGGGGCCTGTACTTTACCCCGTGCGCGGCGTAAACCTTTTCCAGCAGCGCGTTGCGGCGCACCCCGGCCCAGCCTATATAGACGCAGCACGGCGCGGCGGCCTCCATCTTAAGCAGGTCGGCCTTCGTCTTTATGGCCATGGTCATTGAGGCCAGCGCTATGTCGAATTTTCCCTTTACCGCGGAGACAGGCAGCTTCCCCCAGGCCGAAAGCAGGCAGGCGGCGTTTTTTATGCCGCGCCGGGCGCGCTCGGCCCTGAAAATTTTCAGCATCGCGTCTGAGGAGTCTATGCCCGTGACCGCCTTCGCCTCCGGCGCCAGCAGCAGGGCGTAAACGCCGGTGCCGCAGCCTATGTCCAGCACCGTCTTGCCGGCGAACTGAACCCCCATCCCGCCCAGCAGGCGCAGGAGGCGGCGGGTTTTAGCCGCCGTGGCGGGCTGGAAGGGCAGGGGATAGCTTCGCGCCCTGCTGTCCCAAAAAATTTTTTCGTTAGCGCGCGTTCCTTTCATGTTGCCTCGCTCCTCTTATTATAGTTTAATAAACATTGGCGGTCGGTTGGCAAATTTAAATACAATTTAGCGTTTCACGGGGACAAAGTGATAAAGCGCAACAGAGCTGAAGAGCGGCCGTTTTTCGGGCCTCTGTGTCTCTGCGCCTTCGCGCCGCTGCTGCTTTCCCTCTCCGCCTGTACCCGCCCCGCCGTAGATAATTCGAAAACCATCGTAGTCTGGGAACAGGAGGACGCCCAGGTCGCGCCATACATCGATTCCGTTTTCGCGGCTTTCAAAAAGCTGCCGGAGAACGCCGGCCTTGAGATAGTCCGCACGCATTATCAGACCGAGGACCTGCGCTCCCAGTTCCAGGCCGCGTCATTGGCGGGCGTGCCGCCGGACCTCCTGCTCGGGCCGTCGGATACCGCCGGGCTCTACGCCGTCTCCGGGTTCATCATGCCGCTGGAAGGCTATTTTGATTTTTCCCGCTATAACAAGCCCGTCGTGGAGGCCATAACGCTGGACGGCCATTCCTGGGGCGTGCCGGTCTCGAACGGCAACCACCTGCTGATGTTCTACAATAAAAAGCTGGTCAAAACCCCGCCGAAGACCACCGACGAACTTTTTGCGTACTGTGAAGGCCCGGCGAAGCAGCTTAAGCTGGAGCGCTGCATGGCTTTCGACATGGGCGAGCCGTTCTGGATGATGCCCTGGCTGGGCGCCTTCGGCGGCTGGCCGATGGAGGGCAAGAAGCCCACCCTCGACACCCCGGCGATGCGCGACACCGTGAATTTTTATCTGGACCTGAAGTATGAGAAAAAGTACGTTCCCATGGAGTGCGATTATAACTGCATGGATTCCATGTTCAAGGAGAGCAGGACCGCATTCATCATAAACGGCGACTGGGCGATCTCCATGTACCAGAAGCATTTTAAGAAAGATTTCGGCCTCTGCGTCATCCCCAAACTTTCCAAGACCGGCCGCTATCCCTCGCCCATGGTGAGCGGCAAGTATTTCATGGTCAGCGCCGGGGCTAAACCAGAAAAACTGGCTATACTGAAGCGCCTGCTTGAATTCTATACCTCCAAAGAGAATCAGGTGAAACAGTACCAGGCCCTTACCCGCCTCCCCGCCCTTATCGCGGCCGGCGCCGCGCCCGAGATAACTTCCGACGAGGTTTCCCGGATTTCTCTCGACCAGATACTGAAGGGCCGTCCCATGCCGATGGCCACCGAAATGCGGGCCGTCTGGGATTCCGCCCGGAATTACCTGGGCATGGCCACTACCCGCAAACTGGATGTGGCTGCCGCCGTGCGCAAGATGCAGGAAAATACCGACAGGAAGATCGAAGAGATGAATCAGTAAAAACCGAAGCGGGGAGTCGAGGGTCGGGGATCCGGGAGCTCGGAAGAAGAAGAGAATGGAAATTTTAAAGTCTATTTATGAAGTCGCCTGGTTCATCCTGCTCGTGGCCGCGGGCGTGGCCGCGCTTATCGGATATTTGTATTCGCATTTCAAGTTCTATTCCCGTTCCTGGTTCTTCCCCGCTGTCCTCGCAGTTTTTCCCGCCCTGGCGCTGGCGGTTTTCGGCGGCTTGTTAGGAGGTTATGCTTTCAAGCTCTGGCTGTATTTCCTGGCGGCCGAGGCCGCGATAGCCGCATTCTTCCGCTACGCGGTCCGGGGCCGCCATACTGTTCCTTACCTGCTGCTCGCCCCCGCTTTTGTCGGTCTGGCGCTGCTGCTGGTGTATCCCTTCGTTTTCGAGGTCTACCTCTCTTTCCACGATCTGAAGCTTACCACCATCATGATGTGGAAGAACACCGGCGCGCTCCCCTTTGTCGGTATTTCCCAGTATGTTAAGGTTTTTACTACTTCCCCCCTTTCAGAGGTGACCTTCTGGGCGCTGCTGCTGCGCACCCTGGTGTGGACCTTCTCCAACGTCTTCTTCCACGTCCTGGGCGGCTTCATCCTGGCCCTCATGCTAAACAATCAGCTTCGCTTCAAAGGCTTTTACCGCACCCTGCTGGTTATTCCCTGGGCCATGCCGCAGGTGGTAGCGGTGCTGGCCATGCGCGGCGAGTTCCATGCCACGAACGGCTTCGTGAATATCGTCATCAGCAAGCTCTTGGGGATCTTCCCCTTCCTGTCGCACCTTGGAGTGGCGCCGGTGCAGTGGCTGACCGATTATCCGCTGCTTACCTGCACGCTTATAAACATCTGGCTGGGCATTCCCTTCATGATGGTGGTGATCCTCGGCGGACTCCAGTCGATCTCCAGCTCCTACTACGACGCTGCGGATATCGACGGCGCCTCTTATTTCCAGAAGCTGCGCTATATAACGCTGCCGCTCGTGCGCCCGGTGATGATGCCGGCGGTCACTCTGGGCACGGTGTGGACTTTCAATAATATCAACGTCATCTACCTTGTCACCGGTCAGGCAGGCGGCACCGAGCAGGCCGATATCCTGGTCTCGGCGCTGTACAAGGCGGCGTTCACCTACAACCGCTACAGCTATTCCGCGGCCTTCGCCATAGTGGTGTTCGCCATGCTGTTCTTTTTCTCGGTGTTTTACCTTAAGAGCTTTGACGCGGCGAAGGATGAGCGCTGAATATGAAGAAAAAAATGTCCGCTGCCGCTAAGAGGCAGCTTCTTAAGAGCATTCTGCTGCATACCGGGCTGGTCCTGTTCGCGGCAGCCTGCGTCTATCCCCTGCTCAGGATCTTTTCTGTCTCGCTGCGGCCGGGCGACAAGCTGGTTTCCATGGACCTTTCCATTATTCCCGCCGGGGCCACTTTTGTCTCCTACACGAAGCTGTTGGGCGATACTATGTTCCTGCGCTGGCTGTGGAACTCGCTGCTCATCACGCTGGCCACTTCGTTTATAGGCGTGTCGCTGGCCTCCACCGCGGCCTATGCCTTCTCCCGCTTCCGCTTTCCCGGCAAGAAAGTCGGGATGATCCTGCTGCTCTCCAGCCAGATGATCCCGGCCGGCATGCTGATACTCCCCCTTTTCCTGATGATCATGAAGCTGAAGCTGATGAACACCTATCTGGGCATGATCATCGCCTATTCGGTCTCGTCGCTGCCGTTCAGCATCTGGATACTGAAGGGCTACTACGATACCATTCCGCGCTCGCTGGAGGAGGCGGCTCTTGTCGACGGCACCAGCCAGGTTGGCGCCTTCTGGCGCATCATACTCCCGCTGTCCACCCCGGCGCTCAGCATCGCCTTTTTGTTCAACTTTACTACCGCCTGGAACGAATATCTTGTAGCCCGCGTAGTCCTGTTCAGCTCCAAACAATATACCTGGACGCTGGGCCTGTTCGAGCTGCAGGGCCAGTACATTACCCAGTGGGGCATGTTCGCGGCCGGCTCGATGCTGGTCACCATCCCCGTCCTGTGCGTGTTCCTGTATTCCTCCAAGTGGCTGATCTCCGGCCTGACGCTGGGAAGCGTGAAAGGATAATTTATGGCTACCGTTCAATTTAAAAAGATCGTCAAGAAATTCGGCGACAACCTTGTGCTTAACGGCGTGGATGTCGATATCAAGGACCATGAGTTCGTCGTGATCGTCGGGCCTTCCGGCTGCGGCAAGACCACTCTGCTCAGGATGCTGGCCGGGCTGGAAGAGATCAGCGACGGCGAGATCTTCATAGATGATCTCCTTGTCAACGAGCTGCACCCCTCCAAGCGCGAGATAGCCATGGTTTTCCAGGACTATGCCCTCTATCCGCACATGACGGTGGAAGAGAACATGAACTTCGCCCTGCGCCTGCGCAAGATGCCCAAAGCCGAGATAAACACGCGCGTGACCGAGGCGGCGAATATTCTTCAGCTTAACAAGTTCCTTAAACGCATGCCCAAGCAGCTCTCCGGCGGCCAGCGCCAGCGCGTAGCCATAGGCCGCGCCATCGTGCGCAAGCCGAAAGTGTTCCTGTTCGACGAGCCGCTCTCTAACCTCGACGCCAAGCTGCGCGAGGAAATGCGCGTGGAAATAGCCAAGCTTTACCAGCGCCTTAACGCCACCATAATTTACGTCACGCACGACCAGGTGGAAGCTATGACGCTGGCCGGCCGGATCGTGATCATGAACCACGGGATAGTGCAGCAGGTCGGCTCCCCTATCGAGGTTTACCGCAAGCCCGCTAACCTTTTTGTGGCCGGGTTTATCGGCAGCCCCACCATGAATCTGCTGCCGGGCCGGCTCTCCGTAGTAGACGGCACCGCGGTATTCTCGAACGAATCCCTTACCCTGCCCGTCCCCGCTTTCGTGCTGCCGCAAAAAGAGGCGCTCGACGGCCGCGAGGTCATCCTGGGCGTAAGGCCCGACGACGTGCTGGTGGAGCGCCCCGGCGGCGAGAAGTGTTCGGGAAAGATCGAAGGCGTGCTCGAGGTGTGCGAACTGCTGGGGCACCGCGAGAACCTTTACCTTAAGGTCGGCGGCGCGCGCCTGCTGGCGACGGTGGAAGCTTTCTTTAACCGCAGCCCGGGCAGCGCTGTAAGCCTGTGCTTCAATTACCAGAACATGCACGTGTTCGATAAAACCACGGAACGGCGTATAAGCGAGTAAGGCTGAGGCGGGTCAGGGGCATAAGAGAGAGCGCGGAAATTTGAGCGCGCCGCCGAGTTTAGTATAATTATCAGGTAAGATTTTCAGCAATATAACGGAGGACTTAAAATGAAAGCTATAATAGACACCGATTCTTGCATAGGCTGCGGCCTCTGCGTCAACGACTGCCCCGAGGTTTTCGAGATGCCTGCCGACAAGGCCATTGCGAAAGGTCCCGTGCCGGCCGGCAAGGAAGATTCCTGCAAAACCGCCGCCGCTAACTGCCCGGTGCAGTGCATTAAGTGCGAATAGATCGGTAAACAAGCCGTCCCCCGCTGGTGGGGCCGCACAGGCCCGCCTGGGTTTCTAAAAAGGAATACAGGCGGGCTTTTATTATATGGCTGATAAAGACATTAATTCCTCCAAGCTGGGCGTGGTTAAGCTATCGGTGGCTTCCAACAGCGCCCTGGTGGTTTTTAAACTTGTAGTGGGCCTCGCCATAGGCTCCGTTTCCGTGCTTTCCGAGGCCATCCATTCCGGCATCGATCTTGTCGCCGCGCTGATAGCCTATTTTGCGGTCAGGTCCTCGGCCCAGCCCGCCGACAAGGACCACCAATATGGCCACGGCAAATTCGAGAATATCTCGGGTTTCGTGGAGGCCATCCTCATTTTTCTGGCCGCGGCCTGGATCATCTACGAAGCGGTGAAGAAGTTCGTCCGGCCGGAGCCCATCGAAATGATCGGCTGGGGTATTTTGGTCATGGGACTGTCTTCCTTCGTGAATATGGCGGTCTCGCACATGCTTTTCAAGGTGGGCAATGAGACCGATTCGATAGCCATAAAAGCGGACGCCTGGCATCTGCGCACCGACGTCTATACCTCGATGGGCGTAATGACGGGCCTCGGCCTGATCTGGCTCATAGAGCTCATCTGGAAGGGGCACCACGTTCACTGGATAGACCCGCTGGCGGCCATGATAGTAGCCCTCATGATAATAAAAGCCGCCTATGACCTGACCGTGCAGTCCCTGGGCGATTTGCTCGACGCCTCGCTGCCGGAAAATGACAACGCTAAAATAGCGGGGATCATCAAGAGGCAGGGCGGAGTTATCAGCTTTAAGAACCTCCGCACCCGCAAGGCCGGCCACACAAAATTCATAGAGTTCGATATCCTGGTGGACGGCGCTATCTCGGTCGAGAAGGCACATAACCTTACCGACGATATCATTGCGGATATAGAAAAAGTGCTGGCGTATTCAAAAGTCACCATCCACATCGAGCCCTGCGACCGCAAATGCCCCGAGGAATGCCTCCCCAACTGCTCCACCCTAAAAAAATAATCGCTGTGTATAACTAAGACGCTTCCTTAACTGTAAACAGCCGGGGCCGGTCATGGGGTTGCTCTGAAGCCGCTTTGGGGAGGGGGGCCCCGCTTCGGGGGGAACCGCGCTGGGCTATGCCCGTGCCGTATCAAGAGCCATGCTCATCTATGAAAAGGGAAGTCAAGAGAATGCACTCCCCCTGACGGCATTTTTGTGCCGCCTCTGACTTGCTTCCTTCCATCCCCATCGTCATTACAGGCCGATTTTCTGTTGCACAACGCATTTTTGTTTTCGT
>CAIQNV010000046.1 GCA_903873295.1 uncultured Elusimicrobia bacterium | reverse complement strand
CGGGCGCGCTATCGGCCACACCGTGGCCGCGCTCATCGCTCAGCCTCGGCGCTTACGCAAGCCTCGGCTTCCGCGAAGGCCCGCCGAACCCATACCCTCGCCACCCCCCCGAAATGCCTTTTTTCCGCAATTTAAAGCTACTGTCTGATTATTCTACTTTTTTTTAACTTTTCTACCGCTGCTTTTACGGCTGATTTAATTAATCTGAAGATTTCGCGGTAAAAAAGATCGTCGCGGCCGTAGGGGTCGGCTATGTCGCCGTCGCCGAGGCCGGCGTATTCCGTCAGCGTGAGGATTTTTTTAGCGGCGCGGGGGTGAAGCGCGAGCAGGCGGGCTTTGTGGCCGGCTGTCATGGGCAGGATCAGATCCGAACTTTTGACCAATTCCTCCGTCAGGGCCACGGGGATGTGTTTAAGTTTTTTTACGCCTTCTTCGGCGAGCAGCGAGGCTACTATGGGGGGCTGGGGGATATCTTTATGGGCGGCCAGGCCGGCGGAAGAGAATTTGAGGGGGAGCTTTTCATCGGCGGCCAGCTTGGCGGCGTAGCGATGGGCCAGTACGCTGCGGCAGGTGTTGCCGGTGCAGACGAAGAGGATCTTTTTCATTTATTATTCACCGCCGAGGCGCGGAGGTCGCAGAGATCGGAAAGAGGGGGATGTCCGCAAGGGAACAAAAAGTCTTTTAACTGATCCCCTGCTCCTCCGCCTCCTCTGCCTCTGTGGCTCTGCGGTGAACTTCAGTTTCCGCCTCGTCTTCTTCTTCGTCCTCGTCGTCTTTTTCGGGCGGGCGCAGCAGCACTACCACTTCGCCTTTTACTTCGCCGGCGGCTTCTATTTTGGCTATGGTGTCGTCTATGGCTCCGCCGACCCATTCTTCGTAGATCTTGCTTATTTCGCGCGCCACCACGGCGGTAAGCCCCGGCCCGAATTCCTCCCGAGCCATGGCCAGGAATTTTTTCAGGCGGTGGGGAGATTCGAATAAAATTACGGTTTTGTTCAGGATGAAGGAGGCTTTCAGGGCTCTTATTATTTTCCCCCGCGAGCGCGGCAGGAAGCCGAGGAAAATGAACGAGTCCGCCGGCAGGCCCGAGCCGGCCGCGGCCGCGATAACTGCCGAGGGGCCGGGCAGGACCGTCACTTTCAGCCCGGTCTGCCGGGCCAGCGCCACCAGCTTTCTGCCCGGGTCCGAAATGCAGGGCGAGCCGCCGTCGGTGACCAGCGCGGCGCTTTTGCCGCTCCTGAGCCAGGCCATGGCGCCGGCCAGCGAGCGCTCGTCGTGCTCGTTGTAGCGGAAAAGTTTTTTCTGTATGGCGTAATGGTTCAGCAGGTTAAGCGTGCGGCGGGTGTCCTCGCAGAACACGGCGTCGACCTCTTTAAGGGCCTCCAGGGCCCGCAGGGTGATATCTTTGAGATTCCCGATGGGGGTGGGGACGATGAATAGCATTACTTTTCGAAAGCGGGCCAGTCAGAATTTTCAAGCTTCAGGAAAGCTTTTACTACTTCGGGGTCGAACTGCCGCCCCGCGCCTTTGGTGAGCTCGCTCTCGGCTATCTCGCGGCTGAGGGCTTTGCGGTAGGGGCGGTCGCTGCGCATGGCGTCCCAGGCGTCTATAGTGGCCACGATGCGCGCGCCCAGCGGGATCTCCTCGCCCTTGAGGCCCTCGGGGTAGCCCATGCCGTTGAACCACTCCTGGTGGTAAAGCACCATCTGCGCCACCGGGCCCAGGAAGTGTATCGGGGAAAGTATCTGGTAGCCTATGGAAGGATGTTTTTTTATCTCGTCGTATTCTTCCGTGGTCAGCTTGCCCGGCTTTGAAAGTATGCCGCCGTCTATGCCTATCTTGCCTATGTCGTGCAGCAGGGCCGCGTACTCGACATAGCGCAGCATCTGCTCGGGCACATGCAGCTCTTCGGCGAGACGGCGCGCCTTCATGCGGGCGCGGCCGGCGTGGTCGCCGGTGTAGGAATCTTTGGCGTCTATGACGCGGGCCAGGGTCTGCACCATCTCCAGGTAGAAATTCTCCAAGCTCTCGTAAAGCTTTATGTTCTCAAGAGTTATGGCCGTCTCGCCGGCCAGCAGGGTGAGGAATTTGAGGTCGTAATCGGTGAAGGATTCTTTTTCGCGCGAAAGGTGCAGGTTCAGCACGCCGAAAGGCTTGTCTTTAAGCTTCAGCGGGATGGCTATAAAAGGTTCCAGCTGCTCCTCCTTGCCTATGAAATCCCTGTACTGCGTGTTCTGCTGCGGGTCGGTGACGAAAATGGTCTCTCCGGTCTGGAAGGCGCGGCCGGCTATGCCCAGGCCCGGCTTTATGCGGGTGTTCTCTATCACTTCCTTGGAAATATTCTTGGAGGCGACTATCCTGAGCTCGTCGGCCTGGGCGTCGTGTATCATCAGGGAGCCGCGCGGGGAGCTTATCAGCTCGCAGGCGTTTTCCACCACGGTCTGGTAAAATTCCTCTTTTTTTATGGCGCCCGCGTTCACTATGCCTATTTCGTGGATGGTCAGCAGGCTGGTAAGCAGCTCATCGAACTTGCCCCAGGTGGTCTTAAGGGAGACTCCGGCTCCGCCCGCTTCGGAAGAGGGCTTCTCCAGGCGCAGGCCGTAGATCTTGCGCAGGAGGGCGCCAAGCACGAAAAGCAGTATAACTATGACCAGCGACAGCAGGTATATCATCGGATTAAAGAATAGCAAAAGATAAACCCGAAAGGCCAATATAAACTAGGTGCTTACGGGTTTAGTATTTAGTATGGGCCGGTCATGGGGTTGCCCATTCCGCCGCGCAGGAACCGTTGCGCGGTTCCCCCCAGCCGGGATAATTAGGCTGGGGCCCCCCTCCCCAACGCGGCTCCCGGTCAACCCCATGACCGGCCCGTAACTGGGCTAAACCCGGGAAGCCTCCTCTGTGGTTCTGTGGTACTTCCTTAATATTATTAGTTTGTGTCCAGAACTCTAAAAGTTTATAATTGAAACATGAAAAGAAAGGTTTTGCGGGTGGTCGTCTGCGGGGCGGCCGGGCGCATGGGCCGCGCCGTGCGCGCCGAGATCGAGGGCTCCGGAGCTTTCGCCTTCGCGGGCGGCGTCGACGCGAGAGCCTGCGCGGGGGTGGATTCTCCCGACGCTTTCGCCTGCCTGCTCGGCTCCGCCGACGCGGCGCTGGATTTTTCGGCCCCGGCGGCCGCCTGCGCCTACGCGGCCGCCTGCGCGCGGGCGCGCAAGCCTTTTGTGACCGGCACCACCGGTTTCTCCGGAAAACAGCTGGCCGCCCTGAAGGCCGCCGGCCGCAGGATCCCCGTTTTCGTCTCTCCCAACATGAGCCCTGCCGTAAACCTTACTTTCGCCCTGGCCGCCATCGCCGCCGGGCGGCTCAAAGGTTTTGATATACACATCAGCGAGGCCCACCACGCCGCCAAGCGGGACGCCCCCAGCGGCACCGCTCTGCGCTACGCCGGGCACATCGCCCGGGCGCGGGGCGGGGAATATCCTCCCATAACCAGCGCGCGCGCCGGGGATATAGTGGGCGACCATACCGTGCTTTACGCGGGGCCGCATGAGCGCGTGGAGATAGCGCACAAGGCGCACTCAAGGGTCGTTTTCGCCGCCGGCGCGCTTAAAGCGGCCGCCTGGCTGGCCGGCCGCAAGCCCGGCTTTTACGATTATTTCGACCTGCTCGACCTCAGAGACCTGCTTATATGAAAGAACTCCCGCTGGGCCGCAAACCCGCCGCTTTTCCTCCTTATCTTTTTAAGGAGCTCGACCGCCGCCGCGAAGAGGAAGTAAAAAAAGGCCGCGACGTTATTTCGCTGGCGATAGGCGACCCCGATATTCCCACGCCCGCGCCCATAACCGAATTCGCCGCGAAAGCCGTGAAAAAAGCTTCCAATCACCAGTACCCTTACGGGCGAGGCTCCGCAGAGTTCCGCAGTGCCGTAGCGGCCTGGCATAAGGAACGCCACGGCATAAAACTCGATCCCGACACTGAAATTCTCGCGCTGATAGGCTCTAAAGAGGGCCTGGCCCACCTGCCGTTCGCGCTGATAGACCGCGGCGATTCCGTGATAATCCCCGACCCCGGCTACCCGGCCTACAAGACCGGGGTGCTGCTTAGCGGGGGGCGCGTCGAGCGCCTGCCGCTTTTGGAAAAAGACGGCTTCCTGCCCGATTTCGGGCGGCTCTCGAAAAAAACGCTGTCCCGCGCGAAGATGCTTTTCCTTAATTATCCTAATAATCCCACCGGTGCCTCGGCCGGGCTTGATTTTTACAAAGAGGCGGTCAGGTTCTGCCGGAAAAATGATCTCTGGCTGGCCCAGGACGCGGCCTACTCCGAGGTTTATTTCGGCAAGCCCTCTCCCAGCGTCCTGCAGGCGCCCGGCGCTAAAGACGTGGCTGTGGAGTTCTATTCGCTTTCCAAGACCTACTGCATGACCGGCTGGCGCATGGCCTGGCTGGCCGGCAACGCGCGCGCGGTGCAGGCGCTGACCAAGCTTAAAGAGAATCTGGATTCCGGCCAGTTCAACGCCGTGCAGGAGACAGGCATTTTCTGCCTCCGGAACCACGCCCGGCTTTCGGAGCCCATTCGGCGGGCCTTCCAGGCCCGGATGGTTTTTTTTACCGCCGCGCTTAAAGCCGCGGGCTGGAAGGTGTTCGTGCCTGAAACCACTTTCTTCGTCTGGGCCAGGCCGCCGAAGGGCGGAAGATCGATCGACGCCGTTTACCGCATGCTGTCCGAGGCCTCGGTGCTGGCCACGCCGGGCTCCGGCTTCGGCCCCTTCGGGGAGGGGTATCTCCGGTTCTCTCTCTGTGCCCCAGACGCCCGCATAAAAGAGGCGGCCCGCAGGATCGGAAAAATAGTCTGGTAAGCCCTAAAGGAAATTTATGAGCAAGATCGAAATGCTGAACTGGTTCCTGTTCGCGCTGGGCCTGCTGGCCGCGCTGGCGGTTTACGCGGCCTACCGCAAGAGCGGGGAGATAATACAGCCGGTCCGCAGGGGCGCGCTGGCGAATACTCCCGACCAGTACAGGCTGGCGCATGAGGCGGTCGAGTTCTCCACGGCCGACGGCGTGCGGCTTAAAGGCTGGTTCCTTCCCGCCGCCGGAGCGGGGCGGAGCGACGCGTTCCAGGGACAGGAGGCGACCGGGTGCACTATAATTTTCTGCCACGGCTGGCGCTCCAACCGCGGGGAGATGCTGCGCGATACCTGGTTCCTCGCCGAGAAGGGCTTTAATCTGCTGTACTTCGATTTTCGCGCCTCCGGCGAGAGCAAGGGCGCGGTTTCCAGCGTGGGCTACCTGGAGACGCGCGATTTCGACGCGGCTTATGAATTCCTTAAGGCCAACCGCCCGCACGCGGCGGAGGCGGTGGGAGTGTTCGGCACCTCGATGGGCGGCTCGGTGGCTGTTTACGCCGCGGTAAAATATCCCGAGCTGGTCTGCCTGCTGGCCGAGAATACTTTCCTTTCCTATAATAAAGTGGTGGCCAACTGGAGCTGGCGCCGCCTGAAGACGCCGTATTTCCCGCTCGTGGCGCTGACGCTGTTCTTCGTGCGGCGCAAGCTCAAGGCCGATCCGGAGCCCTACAGCCCGCTTTATAACGCCGGCAAGATAAAGATCCCGGTCATGTTCATAAACGGGGACCACGACGACCTGGTGCCGCTGCCCGACGCCGAGGCGCTTTTCGGCCTGTGTTCGTCGGAGAAAAAGCAGATGTGGGTGATAGCCGGAGCGTCGCACGCCAAGTGCGCCGAGGTGGGCGGCGAGGTGTACCGCGGCAAAGTGGCGGCCTTCTTCGCGGAAAACCTGCGGGAGCCCGTCCCGGGGGCGGGCGGGGCGAAGCCGGCCGGCGGACAAAAGGCGTAAAAATAATTTTAAAAAATAGGTATTGCATTCTCCGTCGGCATTAATGTAGTATTTACCTATCGGCCCCGACGGGGACGAAAATCTGCCCCGGCGGTAAAGCGGGGGGGAACATAACGGAGGAGTAAAAAAATGGCAGAAATGATACAGAAAGTCGGTCTCAAGCGGGAGAAGGGTTTCCTTTATTTCATCGACAAAGCCGGAGACATCTCCTGCGCAGTCATGGCCCGCGGCAAAAAGAAGGGCGGCAAAGCCAAGAAGGCCGTGAAGGTCGGCGTGAAAAAAGAAAAAGGCTACCTCTACTTCATTGACAAGAAAGGTAATGTGTCCCGCGCTATAATGAAGAATTCCGGCAAGAAAAAGAAATAATAATTTCTTTTTAATTGACGAATCCCCCCGTGTCAAAGCGGGGGGATTTTATTTGCGGCCGCCGGGCGGCGGCCCGGCGCGAAAACAGGCGGCATAGGCGGTTTTATTGCAGGTCCACGAAAATCACGCCGCCTTCGGTTTTAACGGGCCAGGCTTTAAGGTCTTTCGTCGCAAGGGCGGGCGCCGCGGGATCGGGGTGTTTGCTCTCGCCGGGTTTCGGCGCGGGTCCGCTCAGCGCCTCGCCGGTGCGGATGTCGAACTGCGCGTAATGGAGCGGGCAGGTGAGGATCCAGCCCGTAAGGGCGCCGCGCTCCAGGCGGACTCCGGCGTGGCCGCAGGCGCGCTCTACGGCGTAGAACGCCCCGCCGCAGTTGCACAGAACTATATCGCGCCCGCCCAGCGCGAAAGCTTTCATGCCGCCGGGGGCTATCTCTTTTTCTTCGGCGGCTTTAATGAACATTTAGTTTCCCTTCCGGTATCTGTCTCAGTTCGTCGGGGTCAGCGACGTCCTTGTGCACGAACAGGCCGCACCAGCAGCGCCGCATCGCGTCGTAGTGGGCCCGGTGGAATGGTATGCAGGGGCAGACCGCCCTCATGTTTTCCTCGCGGTTCTTCGTGCGGGCCTGGCACGGGCAGTAGGGGATCCCGGTCAGCGCCTCCAGCTCCGCCTCCTGCTCCAGCAGGAAATCGGCGTCCTCTTCTACGGGGGTGAACTTATAGCCGAGCTTGTCCGCTATCGGCTCAAAGAGGAACCTGAGGGACTTCTTCCTCGCCTCTTTGTTCATCGCTTTTCCAGCAGCTTCGCGAACTCCTCGGGGTCGTAGCCCTGCACGCAGGCGCCGCCTATGCGGGTGAAAGGGAAGGAGCCGGAGCAGCCCGCGCCGCGCATCTCCTCCATCATCGCTTCCTGGCGGTCCTCGTCCTGCTTGTCGTAGTCGACGGCTTCGAAGGGAACCTTGTTCTCTTCAAAATATTTTTTAGTTTTCTTGCACCAGAGGCAGGTGCTCAGCGCGTAGATGGTGACTTTTTTCATGGTATCCTTATAAAGACTTTCTCGTCCTTTACTTTAACGGCGTAAGTTTTCACCGCGAGCTCCGGCGCGTCGAGGAACCTGCCGTTCCTGATGTCGAAGCGCCAGTCATGGCAGGGGCACCGCAGAATATGGCCGTCGAGCTTCCCGGCGGCCAGCGGGCAGCCCATGTGGGCGCAGCGGTTCTCCAGCGCGAAGACCTCCGCGCCCAGGCGGATCAAAAGCACCGGCAGGCCCAGCGGGAACACGGCCGCGGGCTTTCCTTCGGCCAGTTTTGACAGCTCTATAACTTCAGCGTTCAGCTCCATTTTTAAATTATATGAAAATTATTGTTGCATTATGCCGTAACAATATATAGAATCAATGCACAGCGCAATATGGCGCAAGGAGAAAAAATGCCTGCTAAAAAGAAAGTTGCTAAGAAAGCCGTAAAGAAAACCGTAAAGAAAGCGAAGAAGAAATAGTCGTTTGATTTACGTCGGATGGCGGCACTAGGGCGCGGTTCAACGGCCTTCAGTGCCGCCTCTGTTTTTGGGCCGTTAAAAAACAGCGGCGCGCGCGGTAAAAAAAATCCTTCAAATTGATAGAATATTTATCGCGCGTTTTTAAGCGCGATTATGGCGTCGACTATTTTTATAATAAATCCCGCCGCAGGGCACGGCCGAGCCGGCCGCCTGTGGGAATCTTTCAGGGGCGCCGCGCTGCGCCTGCTGCCGGATTCCGCCTGCGTTGTCACCGGGCATCCCGGCCACGCTTCGGCCCTGGCGCTCGAAGCCGCGCTGGCGGGCGCCTCCCGCATCATCGCCGTGGGCGGCGACGGCACCTTCAGCGAGGCGCTTGAGGGCGTGATGGCCACGCCGGAGCGCTTACGCCGGGGCATAACGCTGGGGGCGCTGCCGGCCGGCTCGGGCTGCGACCTGGCGCGCCATCTCGGCTACCCCCGCGGCAAAGACGGGCTTCTCGGGCTGCTGGCGCGCGGAACGTCCCGCCCTCTCGACGTCGGTCTGGTGAACTGCGCGGGCCTGGACGGCGCTCCCCGCAGGCGGCACTTCATAAATATCGCGGCCTTCGGCCTGGCCGGCGACGTGGCGCACCATATACGGACGCTGGGCAAACCGCTGGGCGGCACGGTCTCCTACGCCGCGGCCTCCCTGTGGACCATCCTTACCGCAAAAGCAAAGCCCGTGCGTCTTAAGGCGGACGGCAACGACCTTTCCGGACGCTACCACCTCGGGGTGCTCGCCAACACCTCGTCTATGGGCGGCGGCATGCTTATAGCGCCCGGCGCGAAAGACGACGACGGGCTGATGGACCTGGTGCTGGTCTCCGACATGAGCCGCCTTTCGCTTATGCGCAATTTCCCGGCGCTATACAGGGGCGCGCACCTCGGTTCGCCGGGCATAACCCTGACGAAAGCGCGCAGGCTGGAGGCGGAGGCGGACGAGCCGGTCTATCTCAACATCGACGGGGAGGCGGACGGCATGCTGCCCGCGGTGTTCGAGACGCTGCCGCGCGCCATAAACATCATCGTTCCGGGCGGTAAAAAATGACTAAAGAAGAAATATTCAATACCGTGACGCATATAGTCGGCGCCGCGCTGGCGCTGGCCGGCCTTGTCGTGCTGGTAGTGTCGGCCTCGCTCCGGGGCGACGCCTGGCGGATCGTCAGCTTCAGCATCTATGGGGTCACGCTGCTGCTGCTCTATTCTTCCTCGGCGCTTTACCACGGGGCGAGCGGGCACGCGAAAAAATTCCTGCGCGTCGTCGACCACCAGGCCATCTACCTGCTGATAGCCGGCACCTACACCCCGTTCACGCTGGTGACCCTGCGCGGGGCGTGGGGCTGGTCGCTGTTTGGCGTGGTCTGGGGGCTGGCGGCGGCCGGCATCGCGCTCGATGCCTTTCATGGAAAAGGCTCCCGGATACCGCAGCTCATTATATATATCCTTATGGGCTGGCTGATAACGATAGCCCTGGGGCCGCTGCTGCGCGCGCTGCCTTTCTGGGGCGTGGCGTGGCTTCTCATCGGCGGGCTGTTCTACACCTCCGGCGTGGCTTTCTATGTCATGGACAAGCGCTTCCGCTATTTCCACGGCGTCTGGCATTTGTTCGTGCTGGCCGGCAGCCTCTGCCACTACTTCGCCGTGCTGTTCTATATCTAAGGAAATAATGAATATAAAAATAGTATTGCTTATCCCGGCGCTGCTGCTCGCCCTCTCCGGCCGGCGGGCCGCCGCGGCCGCTATCGCCGTCTATCACACCTCGGACGCGCACGGCTGGTATTCCGCGCGGCCGGCCCAGTGGGATAATGAGAATTCCACCCGCAGCATAGGCGGCTTCGCGGCGCTGTCGGCGCTGCTTAAAAAAGAAACCACTCCGTATCTTCTGCTGGACTCCGGCGATATGTTCCAGGGCACTCCCGAAGGCATCCTTACGAAAGGCCTGGCCAGCATAACTCTGATGAATCGGCTCGGGTACTCGGCGGCCGTGCCCGGCAACCACGATTACGATTACGGCGAATCCAGTCTGAAAGTGCTGGTTTCAAGCGCGGCTTTTCCTTTTTTGGGCGCTAATGTATATTACAAGGGCAGCGCGGCCAATGCGGCTTACTTAAAGCCGTATGTCATCATTAAAAAATACGGTAAGAAGATAGCCGTGCTGGGCCTGGCCGGGAAACATACGGCCACCTCCACCATGCCCGAGTATGTAAAACACCTGGACTTCCGCGACGAGGCCGCCGAAGCGGCCAAATGGCTGCCTGCGATAGAAAAAGAGGAGCCCGACGCCGTCATAGTGCTGGCCCATTTAGGCCTGAGCCCGGAGCTCAGTCTGAAGCGGGTGGATGTCTCGACCTGGACCTTCGACCCGCCGCCTTCCGGCACGCTGGCGGTGGCGAGAGCCGCGCCGGGCATGGACCTTGTGCTGGGCGGCCATAACCATACCGCCCTGCTGAGCGGCTATCATGACCCAGTTTCCGGCGTCTGGCTGGGGGAAAGCGGCTACGGGCTTTCCTATGTTACCCGCGCGGAATTGGATTTTGACGACGCCTCGGGCAAACTGACCTCCGCTAAAGTAACACTACTCCCGCTTTGGATCGACCGCACCGGAGAGGACCCGCAGGTAATCGAGACTATAGCCGGTTTTAACGCCGCGGTGGAGCGCGAAATGGGCAGTGTGACGGGCCGCGCCGCCGCCGACCTGACTTTCGCCCCCGACGGGCTGGATTCTTCCATAGGCAACTGGCTTTGCGACATAACGCGCGAGGCCGCCGGCGCCGATGTGGCCTTCCATAATACCAAGGCCCTGCGGGCGGAAATAAAAAAAGGCGAGGTGAAACTGCGCGATCTTTACCAGGCGATGCCCTTCGATAACACTATTGTCACCATGCGGCTCACCGGCGCGCAGTTAAAGCGTCTTATGGCGGACAATCTGCGCGGCGGCAGGAGTTCCATGCAGGTTTCCGGCCTGGAGGTGGAATTTACTCAGAGCGCCGACGGCGGGCCTGCGGAAATACGTCTGAAGCGGAACGGCCGGGAAATAGGTCCGCGGGAGGAATTTCTCGCGGCCACCAATAATTATCTGGCTTTCGGCGGCGACGGCGGCGGCGTGTTCGCCGGCGGCAGGGAGATAAAAGACACGCTGCTTCCTGTGCGCGACGTCATGATAAAAGCTTTCTCCGCCGGCCCCGTCACACCTCCCGGAACCGGAAGAATAAAGCTGACGAAATAATAAAACTAATGTAGCTGCTCAGGCAGACCCATGTAAATGTTTATAGCTTGCGCTAAGCGGGCCGGCCTATGCGGGCATAGAAGCGCTCAGTGGAAACCGCGAAACAATTAAACGGCAAGACAAAGAAGCCACCAAGTCGCTCATAGAGGCCGAGGTCGGGAACATGGCCGAAAAAGGGTTGGATTTCATTGCGCTTTATTATTCAGGCCACGGAATTCCCGACCCGGAGAACCAGCGCTCCGGCGACCCTTATATTGTTCCTGTCGACGCCCGCCTTGAGCTTGGCAGCCGCATGTTGATCCGTCATAACCGGAATCCTGCAGTTCAAGCTGGATTTCAGTGGAAGTATCAGGGAACAGAATTATTCTGCAGGATCCCCCGCGAAGCGGGCGGAGGGCCCAGCGCTATGCGCGCCCGGCCCGACGAGGTGTATGCCTCCCGAAGGGCGCCCGCTATGCGGGCGGAAAGTTGCAACTGCAACTTTCAGGTTAACGAGGTAGTTTCCACGCTTGAGCATAAAACCAAGGATGTGCTGGTGCTGCTGGACGCCTGTTTCTCCGGCAATGTGGAAAGCGCACCGAAGATGTACGCGATAAGAACAGCGACGGCGCGGTTACCGATACCGAGCTTTGCGAGTATGTGCAGGCCGCCATGGCAGGAGACGAAACCCTGAACGGCCGTCAGACCCCGCAATGCTCTAACCAGACCGGCCAAGTGCTGGGACGATATAAATAAGTTTAAGCGCCCCCTTGCATAACTGTGGTATAACTGTTATACTATATCTACAATGACGCACTTTGAGTATGATGCTAAAAAGAGCCGGTCGAATGAGGGTTTCCATGGCATCGATTTCGATGTAGCACAGGAATTATGGGAAACAACTCATGTCATTATCCCGGCTAAGAATGTCAAAGGGGAAAACCGCTTCCTCATTCTCGGCCAGCTGCGCCGGAAGATCTATGCGGCCATCTTCACTCAAAGAGGGGAGGCCATTAGAATCATCAGTTGTCACAGGGCTGATAGGAGGTTTGAAAAAATTTATGAAAGATTTATCCAAAAAGACGCGTAAGGTAATCTCCGCTGGAGAATTTGACAACTTATTCGCCCAGGGGAAAGATATTTCCATGCACCTGGATTTTGATAAAGCCACTGTGATTAAAAGGGTGAATGTGGATTTTCCCGCCTGGATGGTGAAAGGGCTTGATCGTGAAGCCGTGAAACTCAATGTTTCCCGGCAGGCAGTGATTAAGATGTGGATCCACGAACACTTACGGTGAGCCAGCTTTGATTTATAAACTAACCAAATAAAGCCGATTAGGCCCGGCAGCTGCGATGTTCGCCTTCCACCCATAAAAGCGAACTCCCCACTTCAATCCTGTAGCGCTCTCGTCGGGCTAAGGCGTGTTTGCCGGGCAAGCGGCTTAACCCGGGAAGCGGCGATGGCCTTGTTATCCTGGAAGAATTCCGGGTTTTCAATACACGAAGAGGTGAATATCAAAGCCCGGGACAGGAACGGCCTTGAGCGCCTGGTCGGGTATTGCGCGCGCCCCGCGCTTTCACAGCAGCGGCTGGTTTACTCCGAAAAAACCAATACGGTTATCTACCGCACCGCGCCAAAAGAGGGGAAATCTGAAATTTTGGTAATGCCGCCTGTCGAGTTCCTGCGGCGCTGGACGCTGCTGATGCCGCCGCCCAACAAGAACCTGGTCCATTATTACGGCGCCCTCGCGCCCAGGTCGCCGCTGCGGCCGCAGCTGGTGGCGAAGGCCGAAAAAGAGGCGCGGGGCCTTGCCCTTGGTGAAAAGGATGCTAAGCCCAAAAAGAAAGCCAATCTCTGGGCCGCCTGCCTGGCGCGGATCTTCGAGGTCTACCCGCTTCTCTGCCCTAAATGCGATCTTGAAATGAAGCCGGTAGCCGTGATACTTAACGACAAAGAACTT
>CAIQNV010000045.1 GCA_903873295.1 uncultured Elusimicrobia bacterium | reverse complement strand
TTCCTGATGGGGGACCTGATCGAGACCGGAAGGACGGACCGGATATTCAAAGCCCCGCGCGACAAGCGTACGGAAGATTATATAACCGGACGGTTCGGATAAACCTGGAGGTTTTATGCTCAGACATTTCGACGAAGAACTACAGCAACTGAAGAACGACATCCTTAAAATGGGCGCGCTGGCGCAGGAAGCCATAATAAATTCCGTTGACGCCCTTAAGAACCGGGATAAAGCCGCGGCCAGAAAGGTTATAGATTCCGATATTGAGATGGATAAGCTGGAACTGGCCATAGACGACAAGTGCCTGGACCTTATAGCCCTGCACCAGCCGATGGCCGGGGATTTGCGCTTTATCACCACCGCTATAAAACTCAACGCGGAACTTGAGCGCATAGGAGATTTAGCTGTGGACGTGGCCGAGCGCGCGCTGGCAATTTCCGGCAAGCCGATGCTGAAGCCGCTGGTGGATATCCCGAAGCTTGGCGAAGTGGCCAAACGCATGACCGGCGAAGCTATAGAGTCCTTTATAAAAAGCGATACCCAGCTCGCCAAAAAAGTGGTGCTTTCCGATCCGGAAGCCGATGCGCTGAAGCGCGGCGTGGAAAAAGAACTGATCTACGACTACATGATGAAGGACGGCTCCACGGCCGACAGGGCCGTGCCGTTGCTGCTGGCCGCCAGGCATCTGGAGCGGATTTGCGACCATGCCGTCAGCATGGCTGAAGACATCATCTATATGGTAGACGCCAAAGTGGTGCGCCATCATCCGGAGGAGCTTAAATAGCCGCGCTGATCCCTGACTTTACATACATTTTACACGGGCTTTAAACGGCCTTTATGCGTCTTTTCTAAACTATAGGCGTAGTCAAATCTGACCAGGAGAAAATATGGCCATTAATTTCTTGCCGAAGGAAGTAAAGTTTTTCGACTATCTCAATCTGCAGACGGAGAACCTCGTGAAGGCCACGGGGTGTTTTAGATCTATTTTGAAGAATGGCGTAATGGACGAGGCCTCCGCCAGGAAGATCCACGACCTGGAGCACGAGGGCGATACGCTCTCGCACGAGATCACGGACATGCTCAACCGCACTTTCATCACCCCTATCGACCGCGAGGACATCTTTGCGCTGGCCAACCAGATAGACGATGTGCTCGACCTCCTGAACGCCATGGCCGGCCGCATGAAGCTCTACAAACTGGACCCGGGCGACGAATACTTCTCGCAGTTCATAGACATCATCGACCAGTCTGCAGCCGCCCTTTCTAACGCGGTAAAGCACATGCACGACACCAAGCGCGCCCGCCGCGTGCTGGACCACTGCATCGAGATCAACCGCCTCGAGAACCTGGGCGACTCGCTCCGTGAAAAAGCGATAGGGCATCTTTTTGAAACCGAGAAGAATCCCCTCATGGTCATAAAGTGGAAAGAGATGTACGAGGTGGCCGAGGGCACGCTGGATAAATGCGAGCACGTGGCCAAGGTGATAGAGTCCATACTGGTGAAACATGGATAGTACGCTGATAGCCATAATCTCCCTGGTGGCGCTGGCGCTGTTCTTCGACTTCCTGAACGGCTTCCACGACGCGGCCAACTCCATAGCCACCATCGTGGCCACCCGCGTGCTTTCTCCTAAGTACGCGGTGCTCTGGGCGGCCTTCTTCAACTTTATCGCCTTCGCCTTCTTCGGCCTGCACGTGGCCGGGACCATAGGTAAGGGCATAGTCGATATAGGCCAGATAGACAGCTACATCATCTTCGGCGCGCTGATGGGGGCCTCTTCCTGGAATATCATAACCTGGTATTTCGGCATCCCGTCCAGCTCTTCGCACGCGCTGGTAGGCGGGCTGATAGGCGCCGCGCTGGTAAAGGCCGGACCGACCGCGCTGGTGATGAAAGGAATAATAAAGACGCTGGCCTTTATCGTTATTTCCCCGGTAGTGGGCATGCTGCTGGGGTTGACGCTGGGGGTGATAGTTTACCGTTTGTTCGCCCGCTCCACGCCGGCGAAAGTGGACCATCTGTTCCGCAAGGGGCAGTTGCTGTCGGCCGCCGCCTACAGCCTGGGCCACGGCGGCAATGACGCGCAGAAGACCATGGGCATAATAGCCGGCCTGCTGTTCAGCGCGGGCTATCTGGGCACGGAATTTCATATCCCGTTCTGGGTCGTGATCTCCTGCAACGGCGCCATAGCCCTGGGCACCATGTCCGGCGGCTGGCGCATAGTTAAAACCATGGGCAATAAATTATCGAAGCTGCGCCCGGTGGACGGCTTCTGCGCCGAGTTCGGCGCCTCAATGGTGCTGTTCGGCGCGTCGGCCCTGGGCGTGCCGATAAGCACTACTCATACAATTACCGGCGCTATAGTGGGCGTGGGCACGCTTAAAGGTATACGCGCCGTGAAGTGGGGCGTAGCCGGCAATATAGTCTGGGCCTGGATAATAACCATCCCCGCCGCGGCGGCTATCTCCGCCGCCTGCTACTACCTGGCGGTAATAGTGTTCAAGTAAATGAATTTAAAAGAGCCTGAAAAGGAGCCAAAAGAGCCTGAAAAGGAGCCAGGCTCCTTTCCGCCTCTTTTGGCCCTGAAAAGGGCTTTTGACCCTCAAAAGGAGCCAGGCTCCTTTTTGGGGGTTTTCAAAATTGTATAATTAGCTATCGATTTAAAGCAGGCAAAGGACACGGTCTTCAATGCAAAGCTACCAGATACGCAAAAGTTTTTTGGATTTTTTCGCGAAGCAGGGACATCCCGTAATTAAATCCGGCCCGCTGATCCCGGAGGGCGACCCCACGCTGCTCTTTACCTCCGCCGGCATGGTGCAGTTCAAGCCGTATTACCTGGGGCTTAAGACCGACCTGAAGCGCGCCGCCTCCTGCCAGAAGAGTTTCCGCACCACCGACATAGACAATGTGGGAAGGACCGTGCGCCACGTGACCTTCTTCGAGATGCTCGGGAACTTCTCCTTCGGCGATTACTTCAAGAAAGAATCACTCCTCTGGGGCTGGGAATTCCTCACGAAGGAAATGGGCCTGCCCGCGGAAAGGTTCTACCCTTCCATCTATAAGGGCGGCGTGGCCCCCCGCGACGAGGAAGCCCGCGCTATCTGGGAAAGCATCCTCCCGCAGAACCTGCACTCCCATATCCTGGAGCTGGGGGACAAGGATAATTTCTGGGCCATGGGCGATACCGGCCCGTCGGGCCCCTGCTCGGAAGTCTATTGGGACCGCGGCGAAAAATACGATCATAAAGGCTGTGCCGGCCCGGGAGCCTGCGATTGCGACCGCTACATCGAGATCTGGAACCACGTGTTCACGCAGTTCGACAAGCAGGCCGACGGCACGTTCAAGCCGCTGCCCCGCAAGAACATCGACACCGGAATGGGGCTCGAGCGCCTGACTCTCGTGGTGGAAGGCAAGGAGTCCCCTTTTGAAACCTCTCTTTTTCAGCCCATAATGCATGCCGCCTCGCGGCTGCTGAAGGCTGAGCCCGGTGCTTTCAATGAAACAACCTCGGCTTTGCGCATTATCAGCGAGCATCTGAGGGCGTCCTCTTTCCTGATCGCCGAGGGCATACTGCCCTCCAACGAGGGGCGAGGCTATGTGCTGCGCAGGCTGATACGCCGGGCCGCCCGCTACGGGCGCGTGCTCGGCGCGAAGGACCCCTTCCTGCACAAACTGGTACCCTCGGTGCACGAGATATTCAAGGACGTATACCCCGAAGTGATAGCGGCCGAGAAACAGATCTCCGCCGCTCTTAAATTCGAGGAACAGGGCTTTATCGAGACCCTGGAAACTGGCGAGAAATTCCTTTCGGACCTGCTGGAAAAGCACCCGCGCGGCGTTCCGGGGGCTGAGGCTTTCAAGCTTTACGAGACCTACGGCTTCCCGATAGAGCTGACGCGGGAGCTGGCGCTTAAAAAGAACATACCGCTGGACGAGAAAGGCTTTGAGGCGGCCCGCAAGGCGGCCCAGGAAACGGCCCGGGCCAACTGGAAGGATTCCGGCGAGAAGGACGGCTTTATTTTCCAGACCGCGGAGGAGAAATTCCCCGCTACGGTCTTCAAGGGCTATGAGGTCACCGAAACCGAATCCGCGGTCCTCGGCCTGCTGGACGCGAAGGGCAATATCGCGGACTCCCTGCCGGCCGGCGCGGAGGGCTACGCGATTCTGGATGTGACCCCGTTCTACGCCGAATCAGGCGGCCAGGCGGGGGACGTCGGGCAGTTGTTCTCCGGCGGCGCGGCGGTCGCCGGAATTACCGGCACGCAGAAGCCGGTGGCGAAGGTTTATTTCCACCATTTAAAAGCCGTCTCCGCGCTGAAGGCCGGGATGAAAGTGCGCGCTGAAGTTTCCGCCCTGCGCTATCGCACCGCCTGCAACCATACCGCAATACATGTAGTGAACTCCGCCCTGAAGAAAGTTTTCGGCGAGAATACGCGGCAGGCCGGTTCCGAGGTGGACCCGTACAGGTTCCGCTTCGACTATACCATCACCAAGACTCCCTCCAGGGAGGAAATGGCCGAGGTGGAAAAAATAGCGAATGACGCCGTCGGCCGCGGCCTTAAGGTCTTTAAAATGGAGCGGCCGCTTAAGGACGCCGAAAAGTTAGGCGCCACCACCCTGCTGGGAGAGAAATACCGGGACCCGGCGCGCTTCGTGCTTATAAACAGCGGCGGCTGGGATTCTGCCAGGGACCGCTACAGCCTTGAGCTCTGCGGCGGCACGCATATAGATGCCCTCGGCGAACTGGTGGTCGTTAAGATACTCAAGGATTCTTCCGTCTCGCGGGGCGTGCGCCGCATCGAGGGCGTGGCCGGGCCGGCCGCCGTGGCGCACCTTTCAAAACTGGCCGGGTTCGCGGAGGCGGCGGCGACCAAGCTTTCCGTGCCGCCGCAGGACCTGCCCGCGCGCGTGGACCAGCTGCTGGAAAATATCAGGGAATTGAAAGCCGGCAAAGCAAAGGCCGCCCCGGCGGTTTCGTTAAAAGAAGGCCGCCGGCTGCTGGCCGAGGGCATAGACGGTTCAGGCTCAAGCTTCATGGTTTACGACGCCGGTTCGCTGGGCATACAGGAGCTGCGCGTCCTGTCGGACGAGATAAAAAAAGACCTGAAGTCCACTCTGCTGTTCATTTATTCCAGGGTCGAGGGCAAGTTCTCCTTCATAATTACCCATACGGGTGACGTCAAGGCCGACGCCTCCGCCATAGCCAAGAGCGTGGCCGGAGCGATAGACGGTTCGGGCGGCGGCCGCAAGGATTTCGCCCAGGGCGGCGGGGAAATTCCCGCCGACCTGCCCGCTTTTGAAAAAAGTCTGGTCGAGATCGCGAAGAAGCATGTTTAGGTTTGTAACTACTACCTGAAAAAGCCCGAAAACGGCTTGCAATAACGGAAGCTTTGCGTTTCGAATAACGCTACAGCCGCGGCGGCTTGACCATAGGCATAGGCCTTTCGGGCAATTTTTGTCTGGGCCTAAAGACCCTAGATGACCGCATGGCTATTTTGATAATATTTATTATCGGCACAATAGGTTAAGGGAGATATAAAAATGAAGAAAATAGCCTCATTAGCGTTTATCCTGGCTTTCGTACAGATCGCCGGGGCTGAAATTAATTTTAACCAGAGCGTAGACGTGACAGCTGCCATTAACAGCGCCAAAGCATCGGATGCCGTTATCCCGGCCGTCAGGTTCCCCGTGCTCGTCAACAGCACCCGGGACTGCAAGAAAATAACTTTCACCGCGACCGACCCGCTGACCTCGCCCGCCGTCTCCCTTGCCAGCCGGGAAGAGTACCAGGACTGCCAGAACATGGGCCCCTATGTCGGCCAGGTCTGTTTCCCCTCGTATCAGAACTACAGTGCCAACGCGCAGGTAGTCGTCACGCAGCCCCGCGAACTTAAGCCGGGCCAGAAAGAGGTTTTTGAAGTCTGCCTGTGGGGCTCTTTCCTCAGCATGAAACCCGTCTCCACTGTCTACAAGTACTCGGTCAATAGGGTGCTCGATGTTTTCCAGATCACCCCCCAGGGCCCCATTCAGCCCAAGGAACTGGACAAGAGCGCAGCCGCCCAGGATGTCTGCAACATAGCTATGGACGACGGACGCTACTGCACCTACCGCTGCAAGGACGGCAGCTATATCACCCGCCCCAACCCGTTCCCTACGATACCGGCCCCCAACCAGTGGGTAGGCCCGATATCCACTCCCTGCAGGCCCACCGGTCCCAACACGCCGCTCATAACGTTTACGAAGTAAGTTCCGTAAACCGAATAAAAACAGCCGGCCAACAAGCCGGCTGTTTTTAATTAAATGCACACCGGGAATGAAGCCGATAAGTTTAGTGCGGCTTAAAGGCGGGCGCGTAGCCGCCGTAATTAAGAAAACAGTTGGTAGCCCAATGCTGGCAGTAAAGGTATAATAATACTACGCTCATTTGCTTTCCCGGAGGGCTTTCTATTTAGAGGCCTTATGCAGGAGCCTTCGGGTTATTGAGCGTCATAAGGCCCCCGGTTATTTGAAGCGGAATCGCAAACACGCCTTTTATAATACCAGAAGCCTTTTGAAATATGGCGCTGATATTAAAGGATAGTAATTTGCGGTCTCTCGACGTTAATTTAAGCGCCCGTGGTGAAATGGATATCACAGGAGCCTCCGAAGCTTCTAGTGCAGGTTCGATTCCTGCCGGGCGCATATAACTTTACGATACTGTTAGCGGGCAGGAATCGAACGCTCTGTATCCCGCGGTTCGAGTCACGGATAAACCGCAGAGCGGTTTTCCGCGACCCCGGCTCGGCGATTTTGCTTCGTAAAAAATCGCCTCCGCCTTTCGGGCCGGACGCACAGCATATTATGCTGTGCTCTAAAGCCGGTCCTCACCTGCCGGGCGCGGGGTTCTCACCTAATGAATTTCGAAGAAGAAATTTCACTCCTTATCAAATCCCGCTACCCGCTGGTGCTGGTGGACGCCATAGACGAGAATTACGTGCTCGGGCAGCTTTACGGCGTGGCGCAGGCGCAAGCCCTCGTTTTTTATTCCTGGTCGCTCACCAAGGGCCTGCGCATAGGCAGCAACGAGAATTCCTTCTATAAAACCGGCGACCCCGTGGCCATGCTGCGCATCGCCAACGACCTGATAACAGACGCCCACAGCGCCGTCTTCGCTCTTTCTGATTTTGACCGCTTCCTGAACGACGCCCCCACGGCCCGGCTTTTTAAGGACCTGCTTGACCGCATAAAGGGCACGCCCACTACGGTCGTGCTGTTGGGCGCCGAGGTCAAGCTGCCGTCCGACATCGCTCCGCTGGCCGCCCGCATTTCCGGCGGCTACCCCGACGAAAAGCAGATAATGGCCGAAATTAACAGGGTGGTGTCCGATTTCAGACAAACCTCCGCGGCCCTGGTCGTGGATATGTCTCCGGAATCGCTGCGCCGCGTGATCAAGACCCTCAAAGGGCTGTCCCTGCAGCAGATCAGGAACGCCCTCAACCTCTGTCTGCTCAAGGACGGCTGCTTTGACGCCGGCGATATCCCCGATATAGAGAAATTTAAAAAAGAGGCCTTCGACCAGGACGGCATCCTTGAATATTTCGGCTCGGAGCAGAAAGATTCCATCGCCGGCTTCGGCAACCTGAAGCGCTGGGTAAGCGACCGGAGAAACTCTTTTTTCAGCGACGGCCCGCTGCCGCCGCCGAAAGGCCTGCTGCTGCTGGGCGTGCAGGGCTGCGGCAAGTCGCTGGCGGCTAAAGTCATAGCCGGCGAACTCGGCATACCGCTCTACCGGCTCGACCTGAACCGGCTTTATTCCAAGTATATAGGGGAAACGGAGGAGAATCTGCGCAAGGCGCTGGCCACGGTAGAGCGCCTGGCCCCGGTCTGTCTGTGGATAGACGAGATAGAAAAGATCTTCGCCTCCTCCTCCGGCGAGATAGACGGCGGCGTGTCCAAGCGCGTGCTGGGCACCATGCTTACCTGGATGCAGGAGCGCAAGGACCGCTCCTTTATCGCCGCCACTTCGAACGATATCAACAGCCTGCCGCCCGAGCTGCTGCGCAAGGGCCGCTTTGACGAGATCTTCTTCGCCGACCTGCCGGACGCAGCCGCGCGCGAAGGCATAGTGAAGATACATCTTGAAAAGCGGAGCCTGGACCCGGCGCTCTTCGACGTGCCCGGCCTGGCGCTGAGCTGCGAGGGCTTCAGCGGAGCCGAAATAGAGCAGGCCGTGATCTCGGCCCTTTACAGCGCCTCCGGCGCCAATGAAAAGATTTCCTCGAAGCACGTGCTGGAGCAGCTCAAACTCACCCGCCCGCTTTCAGTTATAAAGGCCGAGTCCGTGGATTTTCTCCGGAACTGGGCCAAAGAGCGCGATATCCTGCCGGTATAGCGGCCGGCGTCGGGCGCCGCTTTTTTCGGAGTGCTTTAGTCTAATAATTCAGGTATAATTGAGCTATGCAAATAACGCTTGAAGCCGATTATGCCGTGCGCTGTCTGGTATATTTAAAGGACCATGATAAAGAGCTGTCGGTCCTGTCCGATATTTCAGCCGTCACGCTGATCCCGCCGGCTTTCCTCTCGAAGATACTGCAAAAAATGGTCAGGCACGGGCTGGTCAGATCCCAAAAAGGCAAGAAAGGCGGCTTCCGGCTGGCTAAGGACCCCGAGCGCATAAGCGTGTCCGATATCCTGCTCGCGACCTGCGGCGGCCCGACGGTTCTGAAAATGGTCTGCTCAAAAAGCGGCGCCCCCTGCGTGTTCCTTAAAAACTGCAAGATCCACGGCGTCTGGCAGGATCTCGGTAAGATAATCGACATGATACTTAGGTCCCGCAAGCTTTCCCAGCTCTGAAGAGTCCGGCGGCCGCCGTTCTTGCTGACGCGCGGCGCCCCGCCCAAAATGTCTCTAATTTTTATGCCCGGCCGGCAGCCGCCCAACCTTGACTTTAGCGGGGTATTCGCGATATAATTAACAGAGCGGTCTTCCCATTGGCCGCGGATAATAAGACGAAAAGACTCCTTTGTTCAGCGGCCTTGTGCGCCGGGATCTAATATGAGCTACGGAACTATACTGGTTTTCTTCGCTTTGGCCGCCCTCTTCGCGGGGGGAAGCCTGCTCGCCGCTTTTTTCGTGCGCCCCAGGGTCAGCGACCCGCTTAAGCGCACCGCCTATGAATGCGGGATGGAGGCGGTCGGCACGACAACGGGTCAGACGAATATCAGGTTCTATACCTACGCGCTGCTTTTCGTGATCTTTGACGTGGAAGCTCTTTACCTCTTCCCCTGGGCTGTCGTGGTGCGCACAATTGGCGCCGCGGCCCTTGTCGAGATGGCGATATTCCTCGGGATCCTGGCGGCCGGCCTCGCCTATGCCTGGAAAATGGGTGCGCTGCAATGGGAATAGTACTTGATAACCTGCCGAAAATAGAAGCCCTGCCCGGCGGGAGCATAGCTCTTGCCACTTCCGATTTCCTTATAAACTGGTCGCGCAATTCTTCGATGTGGCCGCTTACTTTCGGCCTGGCCTGCTGCGCCATAGAGATGATGGCGGCCTACGCCTCGCGCTTCGACTTCGAAAGGATGGGCGTTTTTCCGCGGCCCACCCCCAGGCAGGCGGACGTGATGTTCGTAGCCGGGACCGTGGCGAAAAAGATGGCGGACCCCATTATAAGGATATACAAGCAGATGCCCGAGCCCAAGTTCGTCATAGCCATGGGCGGCTGCGCCAACTGCGGCGGCCCTTTTTACGATTCCTACGCCGTGGTGAAAGGGGTGGATAAAATAATCCCCGTCGACGTCTACCTGCCCGGCTGCCCGCCCAGGCCGGAAGCTCTTATGTACGCCGTGATCAAGCTCCAGGAGAAAATAAGGAAAATGAAGGTCAAAAACTATCACGGGGCTACCGCTCTCCAGGAGACGGGCGCGAGGAAATTGTCCTGATATGCCGGCCGAAGAAATTTTTCTGAACCTGCAGGCCTCGTTCGCCGGCCTGGTGAAATCCGAAGCTCAGGTAAAGGGTTATCCCACCTGGACCGTGCCCGCGCAGGCTCTGCGCCCTGTCTGCGACCGGCTGCGCACTAAGTTTTCCTTTGATTACCTCGATATGGTGACGGCCGTGGACTGGCCGGCCTCCGCCGGCGCCGTTACACAGGTCGCCGCCTCCGCGCCCGCCGCCGCTCCGACCGCGGCGGGCAGGGACGTCTTCGAACTGGTCTATCTGATTTCCGCGCTCTCCTCCGGTATCAGGGTCTGTCTGCGCTGCGAGATCCCCAGGAAGGAGCCGTCCATCCACAGCCTTTACGGGATCTATATGGCGGCCGACTGGCAGGAGAGGGAAGTGTATGACCTGTTCGGGATAAATTTTGAAGGGCACCCCAATCTGAAGCGGGTGCTGACCCCCGAAACGCAGCAGGGCCATCCCTTGCGGAAAGACTACGTGCACGTTCCGGACAGCTACGATTAAAATGACCGACAAAACCTCCGCGGCCTTAAAGGCCGACCAGATGTTCATAAATTTCGGGCCCCAGCACCCGAGCACGCACGGCGTGCTCAGGATAGCCCTCACCGTGGAAGGCGAAGTCGTGGTCAAAGCCGCTCCCGACGTAGGCTATCTGCACAGGGGGATGGAGAAACTTTTCGAGGCCAGGACATACTCGCAGGCGCTGATACTCACCGACAGGCTGGACTATATCTCGGCCATGCATAATAACCTGGCCTACTGCCTGGCCGTAGAGCGCCTGGCCGGCGTGCAGGTCCCCTTAAGGGCCGAATACCTGAGAGTATTAACGGCCGAGCTGAACCGGATCGCCAGCCACCTCGTCTTTTTCGGCACCTTCGCCGTGGATATGGGCGCTTTCACCCCTTTCCTTTACGCCTTCCGCGAGCGGGAAATGATCCTGGACCTTTTTGAGATGCTTTGCGGCGGACGGCTGCTTTATTCTTATGTGCGCGTGGGCGGGGTAAGCGCCGACCTGCCGGCGGGCTGGACGGAAAAATGCAGGGAATTCATAGCTTTCTTCAAGCCCAGGCTTAAGGACTACGACACGCTGCTCAGCACCAATCCTATTTTTAAGAGCAGGACGGACGGGGTGGGCCTCATCAGCGCGGCTCAGGCGCTGTCCTGGGGGCTTTCCGGGCCGAATCTCCGGGCCAGCGGGCCGGATTACGACGTGCGCAAAGCGGAGCCTTATTGTGTGTACGACAAGCTGAATTTCAAAGTGCCCGTGGCGCGGACCGGTTCCTGCTGGGACCGCTATTACTGCCGGATGCTGGAGATGGGTCAGTCGGCTGAAATAGCCCTCCAGTGCCTGGACGCGCTCGCCGCCCCGGAGCTGGCCCCCGAGATAATGACGAAGGGCGTTCCTAAAATGCTGAAGCCGGCGGCGGGCCAGGCCTATGCCCATGTAGAGGCTTCCCGCGGAGACCTGGGCTTTTACGCCGTTTCCGACGGCAGTCTGTCCCCTTACCGCATGCACGTGCGCGGGCCCTCTTTCCTCAACGTGGCCATACTGCAGGAAATTCTCACCGGCTGCAAAATAGCCGACGTGGTCGCCATACTCGGTTCGCTGGATATTGTCCTCGGTGAAGTGGACCGGTGAGCCGCGCGCATTAACCATGACTACTGAAGAAACGATACTGACTAAAATTTCCGAGCCGGTCTTCAATCACGCCAACGGCAGGCTCCTCATGCCGGAGGAGCGCTATTGGCCCTCCCGGAAATGGAAGAGCCCGTGGTCCCTGCCGGCCTACAGAAGCGGGGCGGCGCTCCTGGCCGGGATACTTTCCGGCGCCGTTCTGGCCGCCTGGCTGATAGGGGAGATCCCGCTAAGGCTGGCGCCGCTGTATTCTCTGGCGGAACAGTACGCGCTCTCGTACGGCGTGCCGCTTTTTCTTTTTCATTTGGCCTGGACGGTCATAAAGGCCGCCCTGCTGCTCGCCGTCCCCCTGGTAAACGCGCTGTTCGCGGTCTGGTGGGAGCGTAAAGTATCGGCCCACATCCAGTCCAGGCTGGGCCCGATGTACGTCGGACGCTTTCAGGGCTGCCTGCAGACGGTGGCGGACGGCCTCAAACTTTTCCTTAAAGAGGATATAGTCCCCGATTGCGCGGACAAGCTCGTCCATCTGCTGGCCCCGGTGGTGGTGGTGATCCCCGCCATACTGGTGTTCGCCCCCGTGCCTTTCGGCCGGGAGCTGATCTACGCCGATCTCGATATCGGTACGGTCTACGTTTTCGCGGTGGGCGGCGTCTCCGTGATGGGCATAATCATGGCCGGCTGGGCCAGCGGCAACAAGTTCTCGCTGCTCGGCGGGCTGCGCTCGGCCGCGCAGCTGGTTTCCTATGAGCTGCCGCGCACCTTCGCGGTCATCCCGATAATAATGCTGGCCGGCACTCTCAATATTTCCGCCATCGCCGGCCTTCAGGCGGGCTACTGGGGGGGCATACTGCCCAGGTGGTTCATTTTTTATCCGGTCGTGGGCCAGGTGGCGTTCATAGTTTTCCTTATCGCTTCGGTCGCCGAAACGAACCGCGTCCCTTTCGACATCCCCGAAGCGGAATCGGAGCTCGTAGCCGGCTTCAACACGGAATACTCCGGCATGAAGTTCGCCCTTTTCTTCCTGAGCGAGTTCGCCTACGTCCTGCTTTCCTGTCTGCTGATGGCCGCCTTCTTTTTCGGCGGCGGCGAACCCCCGCTGCCCTTCCTCGGCTTCCTGCCCAGCTGGGCCTGGTTCCTCGCCAAGACCCTGACGCTGATGTTCTGTTTCCTCTGGTTCCGCTGGACCTTCCCGCGCTTCAGGGTGGACCGGCTGATGGATTTTAACTGGAAATTCCTGCTCCCCGTCAGCCTGCTCAATATTGCGGCCGCGGGCCTGCTGATCTGGCTCATATCATGAAGAATTATTTATCTTTCGTGGCGGAAGCGTTCGTGAACACGCTCAAGGGGCTTTGGGTCACGCTCAAAGTGATGTTCCTGCCCACCATCACGGTGCAGTATCCGACCGAGAAGATGGTTCCGTACCCCAGGTTCAGGGGCATGCTGGCTTATGACGCGGAGGCCTGCATCGCCTGCGGCATGTGCGTGCGGGCCTGCCCCTCGAAATGCATCGCGCTCGCTAAGGCCGCCCCGGCGCCGGTCCCGGCCGCTGTGGAAGGCCAGCCTCCCGCCCCGGCGGTCAGGAGCGGGCCTAAAATAGAGTGGTACACCATAGATTACGGCCGGTGCAATTTCTGCGGCCTTTGCGAAGAATCCTGCCCGACCAAGCCCGTGAAAGCCCTCTGGCATTCGCTGGACTATGAAGCCGTCTTCAGCACGAGGGAAGAGATGACGCGCCGCTGGAAGCGCGGCGACACGCTTTGGGGTACGGCGCGCGGTTCCGCTGACGGGCAATTTGCCCCGGTCGCGGACCAGATACATATCCAGGACGTACCGGTAAGAAAATGACCGAACAAATAATATTTTATCTATTGGCTGCTGTTATAACGCTTGCGGCTTTGGGCGTGGTTTTACTGCCCACTTTAATGCACAGCGCGCTCTGTCTGGGCCTGTGTCTCGCCGGGGTGGCCGGAATTTTCGCCTCCCTCGGCTCGGATTTTATTTTCGCCGCGCAGATCCTGGTCTATGTCGGCGGCATCGCCGTGCTGATACTTTTCGTGGTGCTTCTGGCGGGCAGCGCTTCCGGCCGGATCACCCGCCAGATAAACGCGCAGTGGCTGCCCGCGCTGCTGCTCTGCGGGCTGTTCGGCTGGGCTTTCCTCAAAATAGTGGCGCACTTTTCCTTCGGCCTGGCCCCGCAGTCCGCCCCGGAGCCCACAGTGAGGGCGCTGGCCGGGCTGATGCTGGGCGATTATGCGGTGCCCTTTGAGCTCATCTCTATAGTGCTTCTGGCTTCGATGACGGGAGCCGTACTTTTCGGAAGGAGAAAAGCGGAATAATCACCATGACACTCTCTCATTATCTTGCGCTGTCGGGAGTTCTTTTCGCCATCGGGCTTTTCGGCGTGCTTACCCGGCGCAACGTCATCGGCATCCTCATGTCCATAGAGCTTATGCTTAACGCCGCGAATATCAATTTCGTGGCTTTCAACCGCTTTCTCTACCCCGGCCGGTACGAGGGCCACCTGACGGTTATTTTCATTATCACCCTGGCCGCCGCTGAAGTGGTGGTCGGCCTGGCCCTCGTAATGGCCATTTACAAGAACCTCAAGAGCGTTTACGTCGAAGATTACAACATTCTTAAAGGCTAGCGGAGATTTTTAAATGCTGGAATATGTTTTTATACTGCCGCTGTTAAGCTTCGCCGCCGCCGGCCTCATCCTGGCTTTCGGCAGATGGCTGCCGCTTAAAGGGGCCTCCGCCGGCATAGCCGTCGCGGCCTGGGGCTTCTCGCAGGCGCTGCTTCTTTTCGTGAAGGCCATACGGGGCGGGATAACGCTTCCCTACGAAGTTTCCATCCCCTGGTTCAGCTTCGGCGGCAGCCAGGCGACGCTGGGCGTTTACGTCGACGGCCTTACCATCGCCATGCTCCTAGTGGTGACCGCCGTCAGCCTGCTGGTGCAGATCTATTCCACCGGCTATATGCACGGCGACCCCCGCTTCAAGCGCTTCTACGCTTATCTCTCCCTTTTCACCGCCTCCATGCTCGGCGTTACCCTCACCAGCAGCATGATGGTCTTCTTCATGTGCTGGGAGCTGGTCGGAGTCTGCTCTTATCTCCTCATCGGCTTCTGGTTCGAAAAGCAGTCGGCCGCCTACGCCGGAAAGAAAGCGTTCATCACCACGAAGCTCGGCGACCTGGGTTTCCTTATCGGGCTGCTCTGCCTTTTTTACGCCACCGGGACCTTCGAGATCTCTAAGATCCTGGAGCTCGCCCATGCCGGCGCTATCCCGGCCGCGGTCGCCGGCACGGCGGCCATCCTGCTGTTCCTGGTCGCCGCGGGCAAATCGGCCCAGTTCCCGCTTTTCATCTGGCTCCCCGACGCGATGGAAGGCCCCTCGCCGGTCTCCGCCCTGATCCACGCGGCCACGATGGTCGCGGCCGGCGTGTATATGGTGGCAAGACTTTATGCGGTTTACGCGCTCTCGCCAGCGGCGATGAACGTGGTGGCGTGGACGGGCGCTCTCACCGCTTTCATGGCGGCCTCCCTGGCCCTGACCTGCTTCGACCTGAAGCGCGTGCTGGCTTTCTCCACGGTCTCCCAGCTCGGCTATATGATGATGGCTCTCGGAGCGGGGGCTTTCACGGCCGGCATGTTCCACCTGACCACCCACGCCTATTTTAAAGCCCTGCTCTTCCTCGCGGCCGGCTCCGTCATCCACGCCGTTCACACTAACGATATGCGCGAGATGGGCGGGCTCCGGCACAAGATGCCTGTCACCTATATAACTTTCCTGCTGGGCACGCTGGCGCTTACCGGCATCCCTCCCTTCGCCGGCTTCTTTTCAAAGGACGAAGTGCTCGCGGCCGCGCTGGCCCGCAACCCTTACCTTTTCGCCGTGGGCGCCATGGCCGCGGCGATGACCGCTTTCTATATGGCCCGCGCCCTCGTCATGACTTTCCACGGGAAGCCGAAGGATGCGCAGAAATACGACCACGCGCACGAAAGCCCCGCGGTAATGACCGGCCCGCTGATACTTCTCGCCGCCGTCTCCGTAGTATCCGGCTGGGTGCTGACGCGGCACGAGATGTTCGAGAAGCTTGTTAATTTCGAGGGCGCCCTGCCGTTCGAACTGCACCATGTCTCGCACGGCGCCGTTGCGGTCTTTTCCTCCATCGTGGCCGCGCTTTCTATGACGGTCGGGGCCTGGCTGTATAAGGCGAGGCCCGAGATTCCCGCCCTGCTCCGGGAGAAGTTTTCCCCCGTAGTGGAAATGCTGGAGAAGCGCTACTGGCTGGACGCCTTCTTCCTTAAGCTCGTAGATATCGGCGACCGCCTGAGCGCGTTCATGTTCAGCTTCGATTTCAACTTCCTGGACCAGGTAGTCATAGACGGCTGGGCCTGGCTGACGCTGAAGCTCAGCAGGCTGCAGGGCTGGCTCGACGATCATGTGGTGGACGCGGCCGTGGACGTAACGGGGGCGGCCACCCTTTCCGCGGGGAGAGTTGCGCGCCTGGCGCAGACCGGGCTCATCCAGAACTATCTTCTTTTTGTAGCTATAGCCGTTTCTATCTTTGCCGCGATCGCGTTCGCGGGGTGAGTTGTAAGGAGCAGGAATACCGCCTGGTCCTTAATTTTAGGAGAACTTAATAATGTCACTATTGTCCCTTATCGTTATCACTCCGCTGATCGGCGCGCTGCTCATCCTCGCCATCCCCGGCACTAGAATAAAACTGATACAGGGCGTCGCCCTGGTCTTCAGCGCGCTCTGCCTGGTCCTTTCCGGCCAGCTTTACCGGGTCTTCGACACCACGACCGCGGCGATGCAGCTCGTGCAGAGAGTCTCCTGGATCCCGGCTTTCAATATCTATTATTACGTCGGAGTCGACGGTCTTTCCGTGGCGCTCGTGATACTTACCGCGCTGCTTACCGTGCTCGCTATAATCTACTCCTTCAACATAACGCTCAGGGTGAAGGAATTCTTCTTCTGGTTCCTCCTGCTCGAGGTCGGCATGCTGGGCGTGTTCGTGTCCCTGGATTTCTTCCTGTTCTATGTTTTCTGGGAGCTCACGCTGGTCCCCATGTACTTCCTCATCGGCGTGTGGGGCGGTCCTAAAAAGGAATACGCCGCCATAAAGTTCTTCCTCTATACTTTGTTCGGCAGCCTGCTCATGCTGCTGGGCATCCTGGCGCTTTATTTCAATTCCACGCCCCACACTTTCGATATGGTGGAGCTGATAAACCAGGCCCGCCTGCTGCCGCTGACCATGCAGATCTGGATCTTCCTGGCTCTCTACGTCGGCTTTGCCATAAAGATCCCGGCCTTCCCTTTCCATACCTGGCTGCCCCTGGCCCACGTCGAGGCGCCCACCGGCGTCAGCGTGATCCTGGCCGGCGTGCTGCTTAAGATGGGCACCTATGGCATCATGCGCGTGTCTTTCCCCGCGCTGCCCCTGGCCACCAGATGGTTCATGCCTTTTCTTATCGTGATAGCCGTGATAAACATCGTCTACGGGGCCTTCTGCGCCATGGCGCAGAAAGACCTCAAGAAGATGGTCGCCTATTCCTCGGTGAACCACATGGGCTATTGCCTGCTGGGCATGACGGCGATGTCGGCCATCGGCTTCAACGGCGCGGTGCTGCAGATGATCACCCACGGCCTCATCACCGGCTCATTGTTCTTCCTCGTAGGAGTGATCTACGACAGGGCCCATACCCGCGACATCGACGCTTTCGGCGGCCTGGCCGCGCGGTTCCCGATCTATGCGGGCCTGATGATAATACAGGTGATGGCTTCCCTCGGCCTGCCCGGCCTCGCCGGCTTCGTGGGCGAATTTCTCTGCTTCCTCGGCGCCTTCAACTCCTGGCCCTACTACGTGGGGATCGCGACTATCGGCATCCTCGTGACCGCGGCGTTCTTCCTGCGCATGATCGAAAAAGTATTCCTCGGGCCCTTCAACGAGAAATGGGCCGGCCTTAAGGATATGGATCTGCGGGAGCTTATCGCGATCGTCCCGCTGGCGGTTTTAACCATCGTTATAGGCATCTGGCCCAGGTTCTGCCTGGACCTGATAGACCCGACTATCACCTATCTGGTCGGGATAATTAAATAGCTTCGATAATGACAAACCTCATCCTTTTGAACCCTGAGATCATACTGGCCGCCGCCGGGCTGTTCATCCTGCTGGCCGGAGCCTTTATCGAGGAGGCGCGCGCGAAGCTCCTCTTCCACCTCGGCACGATCAGCGCGCTGGCGGTGCTCGGGATGATAATAGCGCATGCCGCTTTCTCCGCCTACGGGGCCGGGACGATGTGGATACTCGACCCCGGCGCCCAGCTCTTCAAATTCATAATTCTTACGGCCACCGTCTTCACTCTGCTGCTGTCCGTAAACTATGCCGCGATACAGCCGCGGCACATAGGGACCTACACCGCGCTGCTGCTCTGGGCGAGCTGCGGCATGATGCTTCTGTCGGGCGCCATGGACCTTATCTATCTGCTTATCGCGCTCGAGCTTATAAGTATCTCCTGCTTTATCCTTACCGGGTTCGAACAGAAGAACCCGCGCTCCGCCGAAGGCGCCATCAAGTATTTTCTTATGGGCGGGCTTTCCACCGCCGTGACGATCTACGGCATCTCCCTGTTCTACGGCGCCACCGGTACGACCAGCCTGTTCAGCGGCGCTTCCGCGGTCGGCCTGCATTTAAACGATCCCGCCTACCTTATGGGCATGCTTTTTCTCCTGGTGGGCTTCGGCTTCAAAATCTCCATGGTGCCCTTCCATTTCTGGGCGCCGGACGCTTACGAGGGGGCGCCCACTCCCGTGACGGCCTACCTGTCGGTAGCCTCCAAGCTGGCGGCCCTCGGCGCGATGATGCGGATCTTCGCCTCCGTCATTCCCCACCAGGCCCTCAATATCACTCTGCTCATCGCGGGGCTGGCCGCCCTTACTATGACGCTGGGTAATCTCACCGCGCTGTTCCAGACGAATATTAAAAGGCTTCTGGCCTATTCCTCCATAGCGCAGGCCGGCTATATGCTTATAGGTCTTGTGGTCGCCGACCCCATAGGCAGGGAAAGCGTTTTTTTCTACGCGCTGGCCTATCTGGTCACGAATATGGGGGCTTTCGCGGTGGCGATGATAGTCGCCGGGAGGACCGGCTCGTATGAGCTGGAGGCCTACGACGGGCTGGCCAGGCGCTCGCTGGGCCTGAGCATCGTGATGGTCATGTTCCTGCTGTCGCTTGCGGGCATCCCGCCCCTCGTCGGGTTCATCGCCAAGTTCTATGTGTTCGCCTCGGCGGTCAATTCGCACCAGTTCCTGTGGCTGGCGGTCCTGGGCGTGGTGAACAGCGTCGTCTCCGTTTACTATTACATGAACATCGCCCGCAGAATGTTCTTTCTGGAAAGCAGAGATACTTCCCCTGTCGAGACGGATATCTATACGGCCTGCGTGATCGGCATAACCTCGGCGGCCACCCTTTTCATGGGCCTGCTCCCGGAAACCTTCATGCGCCTCGTCAAGGATTGCGTTTCCTTCCATCTCTGAGGCGCGGCCGGCGTTAAAATTTTAAGTTTGAAGCGGGATCTATAAGGAGAAAAAATGAAATTAAGCTCATTGCTGTGCGGTCTGGCGCTTTTGGGCATCGCCGGGCTGGTTATCGCCCAGGACGCCCCGGTCGCTCCCGCGGGCGAGGCTACCTACCTCGGAGCGGATAAGTGCAAGATGTGCCATGTAAAACAGCACGGCACCTGGATGAAGATGAAACATTCGAAGGCGATAGAAGCGCTTTCGGCCGAAGAGCAGAAAAATCCGGAATGCGTGAAATGCCATGTTACGGGTTTCGGCAAGACCGGCGGTTTCGAATCCATGGAGAAAACCCCGAAGCTGGCCAACGTGCAGTGCGAAGCCTGCCACGGAGCCGGAAGCATTCACATGAAGGCTCCTATGCCTGAAAAGAAAAAGACCATAAACGGCAAAGGAATAGACTGCCGGGAATGCCACAGCCCCCACGTGGATGTGAACAGGAAAAAAGGCGCCGCGACGGAAGAAAAGAAAGAGGAAGCTAAGCCATAAAAACCTTTTTATACCCGGTGTTCCTGGACATCAAGGGGAAGCCATGCCTTGTGGTAGGCGGCGGCGAGGTGGCGTTCCGCAAAACGGAAACGCTGCTGAGCTCCGGCGCCACCGAAGTCAAGGTCGTGGCTCCCCTTTTACATCCGGGTTTCTCCGGGCTCGGTAAAAAAGGAATAATTAAATTTTTCAGGAGAAAGTTCAGGCTGTCCGACCTGAAGGGCGCCGCCCTGGTGGTCTGCTCCACCGATTCCGAGGAGCTTAACGCTTTGGTCGGAGAGGCTGCGGCGAAGAGCGGGGCGCTGGTGAACGTGGTGGACAGGCCGGCCCTGTGCAATTTTATCGTGCCGGCTGTTTTCAGGAACGGGGCGCTGACCATCGCCGTCTCGACCGGCGGCGCCAGTCCCGCGCTGGCTAAAAAAATACGCGTTCAACTCGGCAGGACCTACGGCGGCGCCTTCGGGAAAAAAGTGGAGGCTCTGCGGAGACTGCGGATAAAAATGCTGGCCTCAAAATCATCGTCAGATAAGAAAGCCTACTTTAAACTTCTAAGGAAAATATAGTAAGTCGTAAGGATTAAGTGGCAAGTGGAAAGTAAGTTATAATTCTTATTGCTTGATCCTTATCCTGGTTCCAAAGGGAAATATGAAAGGCAAAGTATACCTTGTGGGAGCCGGACCCGGCGATGCCGGCCTGCTGACCATAAAAGGCGCGGAGTGCCTGCGCGTCGCCGACTACGTCGTTTATGACGCGCTGGCCAATGCGGACCTGCTTGCCCTGGCTCCCGGCGTGGCGAAAAAAATTTATGTGGGGAAAAGAGGCGCCGTTCACGCTCTTGAGCAGGAGGAAATAAACGGCCTTCTGGTCCGCCTCGGCCGCAAGGGCGGGACGGTGGTACGCCTGAAAGGCGGGGATCCCTTCATCTTCGGCCGCGGCGGCGAAGAGGCGAGAGAGCTGGCGGCCGCTAAAATACCTTTTGAGATAGTGCCCGGAGTCAGCTCGGCCGTGGCGGCTCCTGCTTACGCCGGCATCCCGGTCACCGACCGCTCCTTCGCCCCCATGGTGACCTTCGTCACCGGGCATATGAAGAAGGACGGGGAGCTTAACCTGCCCTGGGCCAGCCTCGCTTCCGGCGGGGGGACTATAGTGTTCCTGATGGGCGTTTCCAGCCTCCCTGTTATTTCCGCAAAACTTATGGCCGCCGGGCTTTCCGGCTCAACGCCGGCCGCTATCGTTTCCAACGGAACAACGCCGCGGCAGAGATCGCTTTCAGGCAAACTTTCCAATATAGCGGAACTCGCCGGGAAGGCAAATATTAAAGCTCCCGCCGTGACAGTAGTGGGCGGAGTGGCCGGCCTGCGCGAGAAGCTGGCCTGGTTCGAGAAAAGGCCGCTTTTCGGCAAAAAAATAGTGGTGACCCGCTCAAGGGAGCAGGCCAGCGCCCTGGCCCGTCAACTTTCCGACCTTGGGGCCGAAGTGGTAATTTTCCCTTCCATAAAAATAGAGCAGCTCAAATCCTTCCCGGCTCTGGACAAAGAGATAAAGGGGCTTGGCGGTTATAACTGGGTGATCTTTACCAGCACTAACGGCGTTGAAGTTTTTTTTAACCGCCTGAAAAAGCTGGGCCTGGACGCGCGCCGCTTCGGAAGCGCGAAAGTTGTGGCTATCGGCCCTGCCACGGCGGAAGCGCTGCGGGCCAGGGGCGTAGAGGCGGACCTCGTCCCCGGGAAATATGTCTCCGAGGAAATTTTAAAAGCGCTGGGCAAAGTGAAAGGGCTGAAAATACTCCTGCCCAGGGCCGCCGCTGCCAGAGATATGCTTAATGCCGGGCTTAAAAAGGCCGGCGCTCTGGTGACCGAGATCCCGACCTATAATACGCTGCCGGACAGGGGCAATCTCCCGGAACTGTGCCGTCACCTGGAGGAAGGAACCGTGAGCCTTATCACTTTCACCAGCTCCTCAACGGTCACCGGGTTCCTGGAGAGTTTCAAAGGCGCCGATAAGAAGCTTCTTAAAGGCGTGGCTATAGGCAGCATAGGGCCCGTTACTTCCGGCACTTTAAAGGCCGCGGGGTTTAAGCCTGATTTCGAAGCGAAGGAATATACTATCCCCGGCCTGGTGGAAGGGGCCTTGAAGTATTTTAAGAAGCGCTAAGAGCAGGACAGGAGAAGACCTCATGATTTCCGATTCAGCCAGGCCGCGCAGACTCAGGAATCTGAAGTGGGCCCGCGATATGTTCAGGGAGACCCGCGTAGTCGCCGATAACCTCGTTTACCCTCTGTTCGTAGTCCCCGGTAAAAAATTCAAGAAAGAGATCTCTTCGATGCCGGGCTGCTTCCATCTTTCGGCCGACGAGGCGGCGGCCGAGGCCGGGCGTTGCCGCGACTTAGGGATAAATGCGGTGCTCCTGTTCGGCCTGCCCTCGAAGAAAGACCCGCTCGGCAAAGAAGCCTATAACCCTAAAGGGCCCGTGCCGGAAGCCGTCAGGCTGATTAAAAAGGCCGTGCCGGAAATGGCAGTAATAACCGACGTCTGCCTTTGCGAGTACACCAGCCACGGGCACTGCGGCGTGGTTAAGAATTGCGGCGGCCATGCGCTGGTGGATAACGACCTCACTCTTGAGCTGCTGGTAAAAGAGGCTCTTGTTCACGCCGGTGCCGGCGCGGATTTTGTGGCTCCGTCGGACATGATGGATAACCGCGTGGGAGCGATAAGGAAAGCTCTTGACGCTTCGGGCTTCCAGCAGACCGGCATACTTTCCTACGCCGCCAAATACTCTTCGGCTTTTTACGGGCCTTTCCGCGAAGCGGCGCAGTCCGCCCCGCAGTTCGGCGACAGGAAAACTTACCAGATGGACCCGGCTAATTATCTCGAAGCCCTGCGCGAGGTGGAGCTGGATATTATGCAGGGCGCGGATATCGTCATGGTAAAGCCCGCGCTGGCCTACCTGGACATCTTGCGCGCGATAAAAGATAAATTCCAGTTCCCTACCGCGGCTTACAATGTAAGCGGCGAGTATTCAATGGTAAAGATAGCGGCGCAGAAGGGCCTGATAAACGAAAAAGCCATGGTCCTTGAAATACTCACTTCGATAAAGAGGGCCGGCGCCGACATGATAATCACTTACCACGCCAAGGAAGCCGCGGAATGGTTAAGAGAATAGACAAACTGGTCCTGGACGCGGCCCAGGCGGATATTCCCGCCGTCAGCCGCCCTTTCGCGGCCTTGGGCGCAAATATCGGAGTTTCCGAGGCCGATGTCCTGCGCATTTTAAAAGCTTATAAGAAAAAAGGAGTAGTCCGCAGGATAGGCGGCAGCTTCGAGACCCGCAAGCTCGGTTTCTCCTCTACCCTCGCCGGCATGCGCGTGAAGCCCGCCAGCCTTGTCTCCGTCGCCAAAGAAATTTCAAAGTTCCCGGGCGTTACCCACTGCTATGAAAGAGAGGGGGAGCTGAACCTCTGGTTCACCCTCGGCGTCCGCGGGACCATGGCCGGAGTGAATAAAAAAATAGCCGCTTTCCGGCGCCTGCCCGGAGTGGAGAGCTGTTATTCCTTTCCCGTTAAAAAAATGTTCAAGATAAAAACGATGTTCCCGATATGAAAATAGAGCCGTCCATCGTCCGCGCGCTGCAGGGTAATATCCCGCTGGTGCCCGCTCCTTTTAGAAAAATAGCCGCCGGGCTGGGCCTGCCGGAAGAAAAATTTATTGCCGCGGTGGCAACGCTTAAGGCCGGCGGGGTGTTGCGGTCTATCCGGGCCATAGTCAGGCACAAGCGCGCCGGCTATTCAGCCAACGCCATGGTCGCCTGGAAGCTGCCGGCAGGCCGCGCGGTTTCCTTCGGAAAAACCGCGGCCGCTTCCCCGGCCATAAGCCACTGCTACCAGCGCCTTACGCGCCCGGGCTGGCCCTACAATCTTTATACCATGATCCACGGCCGCAGCCGCGCGGAAATACTTAAAGTAGTGGGCGGGCTTGTTAAAAAGACCGGAGCGAAGGAATATAAGATCCTTGAAAGCCTCAGGGAATTCAAGAAAACCAGCATGGTTTATTTTTAATTTATGAAACTGAAAACCTCCGGATCTAAAAAACTGTGGGATTATTCGCTTAAACATCTGGCCGGCGGAGTGAACAGCCCGGTGAGGGCCTTTAACGCCGTGGGCGGCTCGCCGCTGTTCATAAAGTCGGCCAAGGGCCCGCGGCTCTCCGACGTGGACGGCAACTCCTACCTGGATTATGTCATGTCCTGGGGCGTCATGATACACGGGCACGCGGATACCGATATACAGACGGCGCTTCTGGCGGCTGTGCCAAAGGGCACTTCCTACGGAGCCCCCACCGGGGCCGAAGCCGTGCTGGCGGAGATGATAAAGAAAGCCCTGCCTTCGATAGAAAAACTGCGGTTCGTCTCTTCCGGCACCGAGGCCGTGATGAGCGCCATAAGGCTGGCCCGCGGCTGCACCGGGCGGGACAAGATAGTTAAATTTACCGGCTGCTACCACGGCCACGCCGATTCTCTGCTGGTGAAAGCGGGGTCGGGCGCCGCCACTTTCGGCGCTCCCTCCAGCCCCGGCGTGCCGGCAGCGTTCGCGCGCAATACTGTCTCTCTCGAGTATAATGATAGCGAAGGCTTTTTGGCGTATATGAAGCGCAATGGCAAAGAAGTCGCCTGCGTTATAGTGGAGCCTATAGCCGCCAACATGGGGCTTGTTCTTCCGGAGCCGGGTTTTCTCCAGGCGCTCAGGAAGGCCTGCACCAAGAGCGGGTCGCTGCTTATTTTCGATGAAGTTATCACTGGCTTCCGCGTCGGCTTCGGCGGGGCCCAGGGCCTGTACGGCATAAAGCCCGACCTTACCACTCTGGGGAAAATAATAGGCGGCGGTCTGCCCGTGGGCGCCTACGGCGGGAGCGGGAAAATAATGAGTCAGCTTTCCCCCGCGGGAAAGGTTTACCAGGCTGGCACGCTTTCAGGCAATCCCCTCGCCATGGCGGCCGGGTGCGCCGCTATCAAAAAACTTTCCAAGCCCGGGGTCTATAAAAAGCTGGAGGCCTCCGGCCAGGCTATGGAGAAAGGCCTGCGCCTTATTATAAGGAAGAGCGGCCTGCCGCTTACGCTTAACCGCGCGGGCTCGCTGTTCACCCTTTTCTTCTCCAAGGGTCCGCTGAAAGACTGGACAGGCGCCGCCGCCTGCGATACGAAGCTCTATGCGAAGTTTTTTTGGGCCATGGCCGAGCGGGGAGTTTACCTGCCGCCCAGCCAGTTCGAAACCTGCTTCCTCTCCGCGGCGCATAGCCCCGCTGACATTGAAGCCACGCTGAAAGCGGCTGAACAGGCTTTGGATTATTGAGTTTCGGAGAGATGGAAAGGGTTTCCATCTTCCAGGGTTCGCGGGGCAAAACCCCTGGCAGTCACGACTTTAATATGTTTTCTAAGGATACGAAAATGAAAAGAAATCCGCCCCGCCTTGTTTTCTGGGAAACCACCTCCAGGTGCAATCTGAAATGCGTGCATTGCCGCAGGACCAATGTGCCGGAGAGGGGGGACGAACTTTATGAACTCCCTACCGCGGAATTTAAGGCCATATTAGGTTCCCTTAAAGGCGAAGGCCGCCCCCCGATGGTAGTTTTTTCCGGCGGCGAGCCGCTTATGCGTCCGGACCTGCCCGAGCTGCTCGCCTTCGCCAAAGAGCGCGGCATACCGTTCGCCATAGCCACCAACGGCGCGCTGGTGGACGAGGCCATGGCGGGTATGCTGGCGTCCTACGGCCCCCACAGGATCTCGGTAAGCCTGGACGGCTCCCGCGCTGCCACGCACGACGAATTCCGCGGCCAGAAAGGATCTTTCGAGAAAGCCGTCAACGCGCTCAGGCTTTTCAGGGCGGCCGGCATCTCCACCCAGATCAACTGTTCAGTAAGCACAAAAAATGTCGCCGAGCGCGACGAGGTGGTGGCGCTGGCCCGCGAGCTCGGTGTGGATGCCCTGCATTTTTTTCTGCTGGTTCCCGTGGGCTGCGGGGCCGAACTTCCCGACGCAATGCGCCTCGGCGCGGAAAATTATGAGGAATTCCTCACCTGGCTTATGGCACAGCAGGCCGGCCAGCCCCACTCCCGCCATTCGACCCACAGCCATCATCCCTCCGGGGGAATGGAGATAAGGGCCACCTGCGCGCCGCACCAGACCCGGATAGTCCGCCAGAAAGTGGCCGCCTCAAGCCCGGAGTTCGCCGGCAGAACGGCCCAGATGCGCGGCTGCCTGGCCGGCAGCGCCATCGCTTTTATTTCCCACAAGGGTGAAGTTTTCCCCTGCGGCTATCTGCCGGTGTCCGCCGGCGACCTGAAGAAGCAGAGCTTCCGGGAGATCTGGGAAAACTCGGAAGTTTTCAAGACTATAAGCGACCCCGGCGCCCTTAAAGGTAAATGCGGCGTCTGCGAATTCAAAGTTATCTGCGGCGGCTGCCGCGCCCGCGCCTACGGCGTGACCGGCGACTTCATGGGCCAGGAGCCGTATTGCCTGTATGAGCCGAAGCAGAAAGGAAAATAATTTATGCTCGATATAACTAAAATGTGGTGCGGCGTCGATACGCCTTCCGTAAAACTGCGCTACGGAGCGGCGGGCGGCAAGGAGCCGGCGGGGGCGCGCAGGCCCATAGTGGTCTGGAGCAGCACCAAGCGCTGCAATTTAAAATGCGTACACTGCTACGCCAACTCTACCGGCGAGCTGGATAAGGACGAGCTTACCACCGCGGAAGCTAAGGTCATGATAGACGACGTGGGCGCCATGGGGGTCTCGGCCCTGCTTTTCTCCGGCGGAGAGCCGCTTACGCGCCCGGATTTCTTTGAGCTGGCTACTTATGCCACCGGCAAAGGCATAAGGGTTACCATCTCCACTAACGGAACCCTGATAACCCCGGACATGGCTAAAAAGATAAAGTCGCTGGGCATCACCTATGTCGGAATTTCTTTCGACGGGATAGGCCCGATAAACGACAAATTTCGCGGCGTGGACGGGGCTTTTGAGGGCGCGCTTAAAGGCCTGCGCAACCTTAAAGAGGCCGGCCAGAAGACCGGCCTGCGCTTCACCCTTACAAAACACAATACCGAGAACCTGGACGAGATCTTTGATTTTATCGAAAAAGAGGAGATCCCCAGGGCCTGCTTCTACCACCTGGTTTATTCGGGGCGGGGCGGAGAAATAAGCGGCGACGACCTCAGCCACGCCGAATCCCGCAAGGCCATGGATACGATCATCCGCCGCGCGGAGCTCCTCGCGAAAAAGCCCAAGCCCACCGAGATCCTCACCGTAGATAATCCCTGCGACGCCGTCTACCTTTATCTTAAGCTGCTGAAGAAAGACCCCGAGCGCGCCAAGGCCGTCCTTGAAATTCTCAAGTGGAACGGCGGCGGGGCCAACGGCTCAGGCGTAACGCTTTCGAACATCGACTGGAAGGGGAATATCCACCCTGACCAGTTCTGGCAGGATCTGACCATCGCAAATATAAGACAGACTCCCTTCAGCAAAGTCTGGACGGAAGGGAAGCACCCCGTGCTGGCCGGGCTCAGGAACCGCCTGCCGCTTCTAAAGGGCCGCTGCGGGACCTGCTCGTGGAAAGACGTTTGCGGGGGGGGATTCCGGGTGCGCGCGCTCCGGGCCACCGGCGATATGTGGGCGGCCGATCCCGCCTGTTATCTTACGGACAGCGAAGTTGCGGCGTGTAGCAGATAAGAAGAAATGGCTATAATACTCTGGTTCCCGGTCCGCTATTTCGCCGGCTTTTAGGAGACAGCATGAAAATTATAGGTCCAAAATGCAGATGTGAATCTTTTGACGCGGCAAAATGCAGCTGTCCCATGCTGAAAATGCCCATCTTTTCCGGGGTGCCTGATTCGGTCTGGGCGAGCTTCTGTAAAAACCGCGTAAGCAACGATTATCACAAGGGCAATATCATCTTTTACGAGGGAAACCGGCCTTTCGGCGTGTATTTCCTCTGCAGCGGGCGGGTTAAGATAATCAGGACCGACTCGGGCCTTCACTCCAGCATCCCCCGCATTAAGGAGGCACCCGACCTCCTTGGGGAGCGCGCTTTTCTTTCCAACGGCTTCTACCTCGGCACCGGCGAGGCGCTGGAGGACTGCCGCATCTGTTTTATCGACGGGGCTTGTTTTGAAAAACTTTTTCTGGGGATTCCGCAGGTGAGCCGCGCCCTTCTGCGCCGCCTTGCCGCCGAGCTTGGCAAGGCCGAGGAGCAGCTGCTGGACTTCGGCTTTAAAACCGTGAGAGGGCGGCTGGCAAAGTATATTATTGAGAGCGCCGCCGGCAAGGGAAATGTTCACACTATTGAGCTCCCTGAAACCAGGGGCGACCTTGCCAAAGTGCTCGGAACTTCCCCGGAGGTGCTGTGCCGCCTGCTGGCTGAATTCCGCAAGAAAGGCTGGATCGCCGTTTCCAGGAGGATAGTTACGGTCAAGGACAGGCCCAGGCTCGAGCAGGTCTCCCGACGTTAAATCCGCGGGGCAGAGCGCGCCGGGTCCTCCGCTGAAATTTATAGTAAAAGCGGGTTGGCAGGCCGATACATGGCAGCAATTGCTTAAAGTCAATGCAATCGTTGATATAAATCAATGCGGAGTATGTGTTTTGTTGTATCCCAAGCCTGTCCGAGTTTTGTATTATTGATGAGCATAGTTAGTTTGCGGCATGGGGAAATGTCGGTTTTATTGGTCGTTTACGACGGAAGATATTAAAAGCAGCAAGTTGCGTACCGGAGCGGGCAGCCCGGCCGGCCGACGAATAAGTTTTAACGCGGCGCCTAAGCGGGTAAGCGGTAAATTACGGAGGTCAAATGAAAATTAGAAAATTAAACTGGGTAGCGGCGGCCATAGCGGCTCTTGTCGTCCCCTTCAGGACGGCTTCAGCGCTGGAGACCGCGACCCTGGTGGGGTCCGAGACCTGCATAGCCTGCCACTCGGAACAGGCCGCGACTTTCAGCGGCTCCATGCACGGGAAGAAGATCGCCGTAACGAAAAAAGTGGACGCGGATAAAACCTGCGAGACCTGCCACGGCGCTGGTTCGCTGCACGCGGCGGCCGCCGGCGACAAGACAAACCCAGGCTTCGCCACTATAAAGAATCCCGCCAAGGCCGATTCAAAGGCCGTAGCCAAGGCATGCTTCACCTGCCACACCGATAAAGCGGTCATGCTCTGGAGCACCAGTTCGCACGCCCAGAGCGGAATGTCCTGCGCAAAGTGCCACAGCGTGCACAACGGCCAGGGTTCCAAGAATCTGAAAAAATCCGCCAATGAAACCTGCTACCAGTGCCATGCGAAGCAGAAGGCGGAAGGCAACCTGGCTTCCCATCACCCCGTAGCGGAAGGTAAGCTCGAGTGCGTGAGCTGCCATAATCCCCACGGCGGACCGGTCGGCAATCTTAAGAGCGAAAGCGTAGAAGAAACCTGCTTTAAATGCCACGCTGAAAAAGCCGGCCCCTTCCTTCACGAGCACGCGCCCGTGACCGAGGGCTGCACCGTCTGTCATAAGCCTCACGGCTCGGTGAACGAGTCGCTGCTCAAGCAGCCCCAGCCTTACCTCTGCCTGCGCTGTCACAAATGGCCCCACAACGAGCGTAACACTACCGGCGGCACGAACGCCTTCAAGGCCAAGACCTTGCCTGAGCGCGGGCGCTGCACCGACTGCCACAGGGAAATACACGGCTCGGACCGGAAGTATGTGTTCAAAGACTAAACTGGGCATAATTCGATATTAAAATCGGAGGATTAATAAATGAGACTTTTAACAGCAATTCTGATACTAGCGGCGGCGATACCGGCCCATGCCCAGACAACCGGGACCTATGGGGTACGGTACATCGGACAGAACAACCATGGCAACAGGAGCATGGTCCAGGAATACGACGGCAGGCAGAGAGGCGGCGCGGAGGCCGATGTCTCGCTTGTCAGCCAGGGCAGCAACTCCTATGTCGATATCTTATTGAATGGCGTCAACGGGCCGAACGAGAACGGGTATTTCGACCTGAACCTCGGCGCTTATGTGTCGGTAAAGGGGAAGTTCACCAGCTTTACCCACCGGCAGCAGAATATGCCTTACGGGGTCATCATCAACGGCAAGCTCATCAACAGCTTCGATACTAACACCGCGCTGAACGCCTCCCTGATCCCCACAGCGACCGACTATACCGACCCGAGCAATCTGTTCTTCAATAGGAAGGAGACCGAGCTGAACGTGACCTATACTCTTCCTAATGCCCCCGAGACCAAGGTAACGGCCGGTTTGTGGCAGGAAGACGAGACCGGTCAGATCCTGGCCAGGGAATCCACTGCCGGCACCTCCTCTTCAGTTAACCAGGTGCGCAATGCGAACATGGAGAGACAGACCAGGGATATCTCCTTAGGTCTTACCTCCAGCTTCGGCGACAGCGCTTTCTCTATCGACAAGACCGAACGCGACTTTAAGGATGAGGCGTCTACGGTGGCCGCGAATTACGGAAAGCTGGTCAGGCCCGCTACTCCCAGAACGGTCATGCAGGTTTCCGACCTGAGATTCCGCACCAATATCGGCGTCGTTCCTGTGACCGCCGCGCTTTCGGCTCGTTCCAGGACCAACGAACACACTAACTATACGTCCAACGCCTATGCCGCTACCCTGGCCGGTGCGTACAAGCCCTTGAAGAACCTGTACCTTACCGCCAAGGTTTATGGCCGCGTAACAAGCGTTTCTGAAAGTCTCACTCCTGGGGCTACCACTACGTTTGACGATAGAGGCCTTGCCCTCGGAACCGACCACGGCCCCGAGGATTCCATAGACCATACCAACCTGGTCGGAAACCTGAAAGCGCGTTATGAGTTCTCGGACAAGCTTAGTTTCAACGCCGGGTATACCTACGAAAACAACCATCGCAGGAACGCCGGAACCGAAGCATACACCAGCACGGTCACCTACCAGGACGGCTCCTATGCCGATGGTACCGAGTACAATGCCTATGCCGTGCGGGACACCAGGAACATCGTGAGCGCCGGCCTTGACGCGACGCTTCCTTTCGACGCCGAACTCGGCATCGGCTACACCAAGACGATGGCTAATAAAGCCGTTTTTGAGTCGCTTGCCACCGACAGCGACCAGGGTACGGCTTCGTTGCTGATACCGCTTCCCTATAAGCTGACCCTGGCGGGTGCCGCCGACTATACGGTCGAAAATAACAAGAAATCACACCTAACCGACAGCCGCATGCATCAGTACGGTTACAGGAGTTCGCTCGAGTGGGAGGCGTCTTCTAAGGTTTCCGCGGGTGTGGATTACGCTTACGATAATACCTCTTATCACAGCGAAGGCTGGTTCGGCAGCAGCGATACCCCCGCCGCGGGCGCTATCCTGGTAAATCAGATCCACTCTCCCGGTATGCTCTACCGGTACAGGAACAATATGTACGGCTACCACGGTTCGGTGAAACTTGACAAGTCTTTCAGGCTTGACGGTAGCGGTACTTACACCATCTCGCGCGGGGCTATCCCGGTGAATCTGCAGCCTTTCAGGATCACCACTCCCGTTGCGGTTGCCGTAACCAACCTCGGGCCCAGCAATGTCCGCATAGCGAGCGCTAATGTGGGATTGAAATACTTCCCCGCCGCCTATAAGGACCTTACGGCCAGGCTGGGTTACAGCCGCTCACAGTGGGTGGATAAGGTTTACTCCGGTAATTCAGGCTGGGTAAACTCCGTGGACGCTTCGGTTTCCGCGAAGTTCTAAAAGAAGCATGGAGCACAGGGGCGGTTGGCCAGTTCCTTAAGCCGACCGCCCTTTCTATTGCCAGGCGGGCGGCGTAATAGTACTATGTTGGAAAGGGCGCGCGTGAATGCATAAGAAGATACTGCCATATACAATAACAGCGCTGGCCGCATTAATTTGCGCGCCGGCTCTGTTTTTTGCCGGGCAGGTTTCCGCCGCCGATAACCAGACCTGCCTGGATTGCCACGGCCGTAAAAAGCCGGGGTTTGAGAACGCCCCCGCTGTAAAAGTTTCCGATCTTGCCGCCTCGCGGCACGCCGGGGAGAAATGCACGGCCTGCCACACGGACGCCGCGCCCGGCCCGCACCAGGTCAAACCCTCCAAAATTTCCTGCCGCGGCTGCCACGCCAAAGTTGCGGCCAAGTACGATAATACCGTCCACGCCAAAGCCAGGGCGCTGGGCGAGGCCGAGGCGGCCGCCTGCCAGGATTGCCACACGCCGGGCCATAAAATAATGAGGAAGACCAGCCCGGAATCCTCGGTCTATCCTTTCCGCCTGCCGGAGACCTGCGCCCGCTGCCACGCCGACCCCGTCCTGGCCCAGAAATATAATTTCCCGCAGGACGTGCTTAAGGAATACTACGGGACCATCCACGGCCGGGCGCTGGTGCGGAGCGGCCTGCTGGTGACCGCGGTGTGCACCAACTGCCACGGCGATCACAATATCCAGAAGCATTCCGACCCCGCCTCCACCATCGGCCGGAATCACGTGGTGGATACCTGCGGAAAATGCCACGCGGGCATCGCCGCGGTGTTCAGGGAAAGCATCCACGGCAAAAAATTGGCCGAGGGCAGCGCTCTCGCCCCGGTCTGCACCACCTGCCACAGCGCCCACCGCATAGTGCGCACGGACGCGCAGGGCTACCAGCTGCAGATAGTTAAAGAGTGCGGCGACTGCCACGGCGAGTACCTCGCCACTTACCGCGACACCTACCACGGCAAGATAACGCGGCTGGGCTATACCAAGGTGGCCCGCTGCTCCGACTGCCACAGCGCGCATAATATACAGAAGGTCTCCGATCCGCGCTCGACGCTTTCCGCGGCCAATAAAGAAGCCACCTGCCAGAAATGCCATCCCGCGGCCAACGAGAATTTCATCAAGTACATAGCGCATTCCACGCGCGGCAAGCAGGTGCAGTTCAGGGTGCTTTTCTGGACGGTCCTGCTGATGTCCGCCCTCCTGATAGGCACCTTCGCCTTCTTCGGCGTGCACACGCTGCTCTGGCTCTCGCGCCTGGTGGGGGACAGAAAGAAGAAACAAGCGGAGGCCGCGGAAAAGACGGCGCATTCAGGCAAATATTATTTCCGGTTCAGGCTTTATCACCGGATACTGCACGGGATAATCATCACCAGCTTCCTGGGCCTGGTGCTTACGGGCATGCCCATGAAGTTCTCCAATACCTGGTGGGCGTCGTTCCTGGCGCACCTCTTCGGCGGGTTCGAGGCCATGGGCCTCCTCCACCGGTTCTTCGCCCTGCTTACTTTCCTTTATTTCGCCCTGCACCTTTCCTACGCGGCGCGCTATATAATTTCGCACCGGGAGTTCCGCGTGTTCGGGCCCGACTCCATGATCCCCAGGTGGAAGGACGCCCGGGATTTCATCGCCCAGATAAAATGGTTCCTCGGCAAAGGTCCCCGCCCGCGCTTCGACAGGTGGACCTACTGGGAAAAATTCGACTATTGGTCGGTGTTCTGGGGGATAAGCATCATAGGCACCTCCGGCCTGGTGCTGTGGTTCCCGGAGTTCTTCGCCGCGGTCCTGCCGGGCTGGGTCTTCAACGTGGCCACGGTCATCCACAGCGACGAGGCGCTGCTCGCCACAGGGTTCATCTTCACCATCCATTTCTTCCACACCCACCTCAGGCCGGGGAAATTCCCCATGGACGACGTTATTTTCACCGGCAGGATCTCGCTGGAGGAAATGAAAGAGGAGCGGCCGGAGGAATATGAAAGGCTGCTGGCCTCGGGCGAGCTGGAGGCGCTGGGGACCGAGCCTACGCCCGAGTGGCTGTGGAATTTCGCCAGGGTGATCGGGTTTACCGCGCTCACTATCGGCGTGGTGACCATCCTGCTTATCATCTGGGCCATCTTTTCTCCGTACTTTTAAAACCGCGCCCGGCAGCTTTTATGAAAAAAAATATTATTTTTCTTTCACTCGCAGTTCTCCTGTGCGGCGGCGCCGCGCGCGCGGCGGAGGATAATCCCTGCCTCATGTGCCACGGTGAAAAAGGCTCCGGCGCCCCTTTCGTGGACCCCTCCGGGCTGGCCGCGTCCGTCCACGGCGGCCTTGCCTGCAATTCCTGCCACATGGAGATAGACTCGTATCCGCACCCGGAGAAAAAAACCAGGCCGGTTTTCTGCGGAAGCTGTCACACCGACGTGGCCGACAGGTTCGCCGGGTCTGACCACGGGAAAGCGATCTCAAAGACCAGGTCAGGCCCCGCGCTCTGTCTCGCCTGCCACGGCAGCCAGCACAATATCCGCAGACCCTCCGATCCGGCCTCCCCGGTGCATCGCTCTAATATCCCCGCCACCTGCGACGCTTGCCATAAAGCGCTTTTTGCCGAGGGAAAGCTGCTGTTCGAGCCGAAGACGACCTACGAAAAAACCGTGCACGGCAGGGCTTTCCTGAAAAACAATACGGCGAAGGTCGCCATCTGCACCGACTGCCACGGCGGCCATGACATTAATTTCCCCGGGAATTCGGCGAGCCGCATCAACAGGGCCAGGGTCCCGCAGACCTGCGGCCGCTGCCATACCAAACAGCTGGCTCTTTATTCCAGCTCGGTACACGCCCGGCAGGCCGCGCGCGGCCACAAAGAGGCGCCGGTCTGCACTTCCTGCCACGGCGAGCATACTATACAGGCTCACGGCGAGTCCGGCTCAACCGTATTCTCGGGCTCGGTGGTCAAGACCTGCAGCAGCTGCCACTCCTCCGAAAAGATAATGGCGCAGTTCGGCCTGCCGATCAACCCGGTAGCGAGCTATATGGACAGTTATCACGGCGTGGCGTTCAGGGCGGGGAACCTGACCGTGGCCAACTGCGCCTCGTGTCACCGGTATCACGACGTCCTTGCGCCTACCGATATTAATTCCTCGGTCAACCCGGCCAACCTCCAGAAAACCTGCGGCACCTGCCATAAAAAAGCCGGAGAGCTTGTGAACAAGGGTAAGATCCATACGGACCTGAACCTGGCGCAGACGGCCGGCAGCTACGAGTGGGTGCTGGACATGGTCAAGAAGATGTATATAGTCCTCATAATACTGACGCTTGGCTTCATGTTCTCTCATAACCTGGCGGACATATACAGGAAAGGGCTCAGCGGCTGGCATTCGCATCCGGCTGAAGAAAGAATGTCCCTCAACGAGCGGCTCCAGCATGCCCTGCTTTTAATCTCCTTCGTCGGGCTGGCGTATACGGGGTTCGGCCACAGGTATCCCGATTCCCTTTTCAATACGGTCTTTTTCTCGGGGACGGGCGGGGGAGCGCTGCGCACCCTGCTTCACAGGGTTTTCGGCGCGCTGTTCATGGCGCTCGCGGTTTACCACGCGGCCTGGCTGGTTCTGCTGCGGCAGGGCCGGCTGAGGCTGCTGGCGCTTTTGCCCTGGCTTAATGACTTAAGGGATTTCTTCCAGCTGCAGAAATACAATATTTTCCATAAGGGCGAGCCCCCGAAGTTCGGACATTTCACCTACATGGAGAAAATTGAATATTGGGCGCTCATCTGGGGAAGCGGCGTGATGGTGCTGACCGGCTGCGTGGTCTGGTTCAGGGAGTGGACGCTGCAATTCCTGCCCAAATGGGTGATCGACCTCTGTCTCCTGATCCACTTTATGGAAGCCATACTTGCCTGCCTGTCCATCATCGTCTGGCATTTCTACTGGACCATCTTCGACCCGGCGGTCTACCCTATGAACTGGGCCTGGCTGACCGGCAAAGTGGCTCCGCCGCGCCTTTCGGAGCAGGAAGTTCCCGTCGAGGAAGATAAGGACCACTCCTGACAATGGAAAAAATTTCCGGCATTTTGCGTTTTCTCGGCGTCAACCTTGTGAAAGACAAGGGCTGGCATATCGGTTTTACCGGCCGCTTCAAAGTCGCCCTCGCCGTCCTGGCCGTGTCCGCGCTGGTGGTGCTGCTGTCGCTCATGCATTATTCAGAGTCGCCCGGCTTCTGCAATTCCTGCCATATCATGAAGCCGTATTACGACGCCTGGAACGCCTCTAAGCATAACAAGGTGGCTTGCGTTAAATGCCATTATCCCCCGTCCTCCGTCAAAACGCACCTTTGGCACAAGTTCCAGGCTCTTTCGCAGGTCGCCAAATATGTAACGCGCACCTACTCCTCCAAGCCTTACGCCGAGGTGGAGGACGCTTCCTGCCTTGCCTCCGGCTGCCACGCCACCAGGCTGCTGGAAGGCTGGGTTAAGGTCGGCGACAAGGGCGTGCGGTTCGACCACAGGCCGCATTTGACGGAGAAGCGCCGCGGCAGGCAGCTGCGCTGTACCTCCTGCCATTCTCAGATCATGGTCGGCAAGCACATGGAAGTCACTTATGACACCTGCTATACCTGCCACTTCAAGGGCATGGGAACCGGCAAGAACCTGAATCCGCTGGGCGGCTGCCTTTCCTGCCACAGCCTGCCGGTCAAGGATTTCAAGATAGGCAACATGTCCTACAACCACAAGGATTTTGTTACGAAGCAGGGCGTGGCCTGCCAGAACTGCCACCTCGGCGTGGTAAGCGGCGACGGCGCCGCGCTGAAGGACAGGTGCTTTACCTGTCATAATCAGCCCGAAAAACTGGAGCGGTACGGGGATATTCCGTTCATCCACGAGAACCACGTGACCAAGCACCATGTAGCCTGCTTCCACTGCCACCAGGAGATAAAGCACAGCTCTCCCCTCAGGATGGCCGAGGAGCCTTCTCCCGCCGGTTCAGGCGTAAAAGGAATGCCCGGCAGCCACCCCGTGGGGATAAGCTTCGACTGTTCCTACTGCCACCAGGACAAGCATTCTGCGCAGCTGGAGCTCTATTCGGGAAGGCTGCCCGGGGAGCTCAGGGGTTCCCTGCCGGAGCTGGCCAGTCCGATGTTCAAGGCCGGGGTCAACTGCATAGGCTGTCATTACCAGGACGAGTCCAAGTATGCGGGGTTCAGCGGGCATACGCAGAAGGCCTCCGAGCAGGCCTGTCTGAAATGCCACGGCGGGAAATTCAAGGCGACCTGGGGGCGCGCTAAAGAGGATGTCGCCGGCTCCCTGAAGCAGCTGGCCGCCAAGATCGAAGCGGCAAAGAGCGAGCTGGCCAGGTCCGCCAGGCCGGAGAGCGAACTTAAAAAAGCGCGGCTGGCGCTGGCCCGCGCCCTGAGGACGGAACAATTCCTGGCCGCCGCGCACGGCGAGCATAATATCTACCTGACCTCGCTTATGCTGCGCGACGCCGATCGCAGCCTGGGCGAAGCCGGCCGCGCGCTGGCGGTCGAGCTCCTGGATATCTCGGCGGAGCCGCTTATTTCCGGGTCTTTCTGCGCCACGCAGTGCCACGTGGAGGCAGGCGTAAAGGTCCCTCCCGAAACTGTCCGCGCTCCGGCTTCCGCCGGCGCCGCCGCTATTTCAGGCAAAGCTATGCCGCATAAGGTCCATGCCGATATGATGGGCTGCGTAAAATGCCACGAGATCGGCGGCCATAAGAGCGTGCCGCTTAAGCGCGATTATCGCGAAACCTGCAAAGAGTGCCATAAGGATTAGGGGGGCAGCTCCTTCCCCGGCCATCGGGTCACTGCTGCCCGGGCCTTGCTTTGCGGCTAAAACTCTATTTTGTTATACTTGATATTATGACGAGACTTATAAATCTCTTTTCCTCTGTCAAACTTTTTCTGACTCTTTCCGCGCTGATGCTGGCGGCTTTTTTGCTGGGCGGGGTGATCCCGCAGGGCGAGGCGCCCCAGGCCTACCAGGAAATGTTCGGGCGCGTCGGCGGAGTCTGGGTTCTGAACCTGCGGCTTAACGGCGTGTTCTCCAGTTCCTGGTTCCTCGCGCTTATGTGCGGCGGCGCCCTCAATATACTGGCCTGTACCGTAAAGCAATGGAAACTGCTGAAGCTGCGCCCCGGGGTTTTTATCAGCCATCTGGCCGTGATGCTGATGTTTATCGGCGGCGCGGTGCACGGGCTTTTCTCCGTGCGCGGGACTCTGGCCCTGGAAGCGGGGCAGGCGAAGGGTGAATTCGCCGGGGACGCCGGGGAGCCCGTGGCCATGCCTTTTGAAATCCTGCTCAAGGATTTTCAGATACGCTACTGGGACGCCGAGAAGCACGTCATCCACGCGCTTAAAAAGCGCGAGGACCCGGGACAGGACGGGGAGGACCTGCTGGAGTCGGTGGAAGTGGAGCCGGGTAAAGACGCGCATTTCAACTCGACGAGCGCCGAGCTGTCCATCATAAAGTTTTATCCTAATTTCTCCATCGGAAGTTCCGGCCCGGTTACCGTGAACGAGGCCAGGGAGAACCCCGCCCTGACGCTGAGACTGAAGGACGGCAAAGCCGGCAAGACCAGCTACCTGTTCGCCAATCATCCCGATTTTCACGGCGTGCCGGACATGGGCGGGATACGGTATGTTTACGAATACCGGCCGGGCAGGATAAAGCAGTTCGAAAGCCGCATCGCCGTCCTGGAGGGCGGGGTTGAAAAGATGGAGAAGCTCATCAGCGTCAATTCTCCGGCCGGGTACAAAGGGTACCGGTTCTACCAGTCCGGCTACGACGCCAAGAACCTTAATTTTTCCAGCATCCAGGTTTCCAAAGACCCCAGCGTCGCGTTGATCTATGCCGGGTTCGCCGCCCTGATGATAGGCCTTTCCTGGGCGTTCTGGAAGGAGATGAAGTAGGCCGGCGGACATTATTTGAGGGAGGCTCACTAAATGGAAATATCGCTTAAAGCTTCTTTTGTTTTTTACGGCGCCGCTATGGCGGTAACTCTGCTCGGCTTCCTTTTCAATAAGGCGTGGAAGTTTAAATATTCGGTTCTGGCGCTGCTGGCCGGCTGGCTTTCCAGCACTGCCCATATCGGCCTCCGCTGGGCTATGGCGGGACGGGCCCCGCTTTCCAACCAGTATGAATCGCTGATCTTCCTTATCTGGGCTTTTGTCGCCGCCTACCTGCTGTTCAAGCGGTTTTTAGGGCGCTCGCTCGACTGGCTGGCTCCCTGGACGGCCCTGGTGGCGGTGTTGAGCCTGGGCGGCGCCTCCTTTCTGGAGTCGGACATCTCCCCGCTGGTGCCGGCCCTGCAGTCCAACTGGCTGCTTATCCATGTAAGCACGGTTATGACCGGCTACGGGGCCCTGCTGCTTTCTTTCCTCGGAGCCGTGGTTTTTGTTTTTATGGGCAAGGCGGAGCCGGAAGACAGGAGAAAAAGTCTCGAGTCCCTGATCTACAGGGCCTGCCTGATCGGGTTCTGGCTGCTCAGCATGGGAATAATTACCGGGGCCGTCTGGGCTAATTCCGCCTGGGGCTCCTACTGGTCCTGGGACCCTAAGGAAACCTGGTCCCTGATCACCTGGCTCTATTACGCGGTGGCGATACATTTAAGAAGGACCAAAGGCTGGAAAGACAGGAAATTCGCCGGCCTCATGCTCTGGGGCTTCGTCCTTGTCATGTTCACCTATTTCGGCGTCAACTATCTGATGTCCGGTCTGCACAGTTACGGCAGGAGCTGAAGGAGTTCAACATATGCGGCATTTAATTTTTTTCACCGGGATGATCCTGCTCTGCGTTTCCGCGGCGCGGGCGCAGGAAGCCGTGGCGGGCAAGGTCGCTGAAACTATGGATTCCGGCGGCTATACCTACGTCAGGGTCGCCCAGGGCAAGGATTCCTCCTGGGTGGCCGTGTCGCGGCAAAAAGTGAAAGTCGGGGATGACGTTTCGTTCGCCGGCGGCCTGGTCATGACCGATTTTTACAGCAAGAGCCTGAAGCGGACTTTCAAGAAAATAATATTCTCCGAAGGCCCTGCCGGAGCGGCTTCCGCGGGCCGGGAAATGCAGCGCGCCGCCCCCGCGCACGGGGCGGTGTCCGCGCAGCTCTCCGTCAAGCTGACCAAGGCCGAAGGCCCCGATGCCTATACGGTCTCCGAAGTTTTTAGCGGGCGCGCGGAGCTGGCCGGGAAGACGGTCTCCGTAAGAGGCAAGGTCGTAAAAGTTTCCCTCGCTATCATGGACCGCAACTGGGTACACCTGCAGGACGGCTCGGGCGACGTCAAGGCGGCCACGCACGACCTGCTGGTGACGACCTCCGAGACGGCCAGGGTCGGAGAGACGGTGACGGCGCGCGGAACGCTCGCCAAGGACAAGGACTTCGGCTCCGGCTACAAATACGTCGTGGTGCTGGAAAAGTCCGCGCTTAAGCGATAGGATTAAGGTTCTTCCTGCTGCGCGATACTTAACCCTTACAACTTAATTCTTACTACTTATTTTTATGTGCATTATTCCTGATTTCGCGGCGGTATCGGTTTTATGCGTCAGGCTGGCCTTCGCGGTCACGCTTTTGGCCCTGGCCTTGGGGATTTATTTTATTTTCTACAGGCTAGAAAAGATCTTCAAAGCCGCGCTTTTTGCCCTGGGCTGGGCGGCGGTTTTTCAGGCGGCGGCCTTCCTCGCCCTGACGCTTTTCTTCTGGCAGGTCCCCGGGAACAGGTATCTCACGCCCCTGAACACGCCGCGCGGCATGATGCTCGCTCTCGGTTTTTGTGTTAACGCGCTTCTGCTGGCGCTTGAAATGCGCAGGGGGACGGGGCTGACTTTCGTTTTCGTCCTGCCCTGGAGCCTGCTGATGCTGGCCGTCCCGCTTTTTTTCCCCGCCCCGGGCCTGGAAGCGTTCACCCTGCAGGCTAAAAGCGCGCTGTCCGCGGTGCATAACTTCCTCTTCATCGTTTCCTACGCCATGTTCATAAACGCCTTCGGCGCGAGCTTCTCCCTGCTGCTTTCGGACCTGGAGCTCCGCACCAGGAAGCCCCACGAGGCGGCTTTCGCGCTGCCTTCCATCGGCGACATGGACAGGCTTATCTGGCGGCTGGTCTCCATAGGCTTCCCTCTTTTCCTGGGCGGCTTTCTCCTTGCCAGCGTGCAGCTGTATATTAAATACTCCCGCCTGCCCGGCTCGGATGTGAAGGAGCTCGGGGCGATCGCCACTCTTCTGGTTTACGGCGTTTATCTGGTGCTGAGGAAGTACGGCGACTGGCGCGGCACGAAGGCCGCCTGGGCGAATGTCGCCGGGTTTATTCTCATAATAGCCACGCTGCTGCTGTCCAGCCGGGCGATCGCATACCACAAATTCTTTTGAGGGAATTCGGATCAAGCGGAAAGTAGTAAGCGGTAAGTGATTTTTCAGCCTGATCCTAAGCGTTTAATCCTTAGTCCCGTCATATTTATATGGAACTAGTCCTCGTCGGTCTTTCTCATAAAACCTGTTCCGTCGAGGCGCGGGAAGCTTTCAGCATCGGCCCCGAGCGCCGGCGCCTGCTGCTCAGGGCAATGCTTTCCGGCGGCCTGGCGGCGGAGGAACTGGTGTGGGTCTCCACCTGCAACCGCGTGGACCTTTATGCCGTGGGGAAAAAGAAGGGCTGCGAGGCGGCCCTGATAGGGTTTCTGAGCGGCCCTTCTCTCGGCGACGGCAAGCCTGAGGAAGCGCCGCCGCCGGGTCCTCAGGCCCTTAAAGCGCCCGACAAGCCGGGCGCCGGGCATTTATACAGCAAAACCGGCAGGGAGGCGCTGGACCACCTCCTGAACGTGGCCTGCGGGCTCGACTCCATGGTCGTGGGGGAGAACGAGATCCTGGGCCAGCTCAAGGATTCCTACTACGGGGCGAAAAGCGCCGGCATCACCGGGCGGCTGACCAACACTCTGTTTCAGCGCGCCATCGGGGTGGGCAAGCATGTGCGCGCCAATACTAAAATAAGCCAGGGCGGCCGCTCCGTGGCTTATGTCGCCGTGCAGTATGCCGGCAGGATCTTCGGCGACCTGGCTGACGCCAAAGTGCTGCTGCTGGGCGCGGGCGAGATGGCCGAGGCCGCCGCTGCCACCTTTACTGAAAAAAAAGCGGGGCTCACGATTATAAACCGCACCCTTGCCGCGGGGCAGGAGCTGGCGGCCAGGTTCGGCGCGCAATGCCTCCCCTGGGAGAGCCTTGAGGAAGCCCTTGCGGCCGCCGACGTGGTGCTGGTCTCCACGGCCGCCCCCGAACCCGTGATAACGAAGGACCTCATGAAGAAGATCATGGGCCTGCGCCACGGCAACCCTATTTTCCTGGCGGATATCTCCGTTCCCCGCAATATCCAGCCCGAAACCGGCACACTCTCCAACGTTTATCTTTATAATATCGACGATCTTGAGCGGATAGTCGCCGAAAACCTGGTTCAGCTTTCCGGAGAGATAAAAAAAGCGCGGGAGATCATCGATGTCAAGGGCGCCGAGATCTGGGAGAGGTTCCTCCAGGACACCTCGGCGGACCCGGCGGGCTTCGCCGCCCCGCTGGTCATAGGCACCCGCGGCTCGCGGCTGGCGCTCGCCCAGACGGAGATCATCTGCGGGCTGGTCAGGAGCGAAGGTGCCGCGATAGAGCAGAAGATCATAAAGACCAGCGGGGACATTTTCCTGGACGATTCCGTGGAGAAACTCATCGCCGCCGACGGCAAGGGGCTTTTTGTAAAAGAGATAGAGCGCGACCTGCTGGACGGCGGCATAAAGCTGGCCATGCATTCCCTTAAAGACCTGCCGGGCGAGCTGGCCGAAGGCCTGCAGATAGCGGCGTATCTGAAGCGCGAAGATCCGCGCGATGCGATAGTAACCCGCACGGGCTGTAAATTAGCTGAGCTGCCGCCCGGCGCGCGGATAGCCACCGGCTCGCAGCGGCGGCGCCTCCAGATAGCGAAGCTGAAACCCGACGCGGTGTTCGGCCCCCTGCGCGGCAATATGGACACCAGGCTCGCCAAGCTGGACCGCGGGGACTGCGACGCGATAGTAGTGGCCTATGCCGCGCTCAAGCGCCTGGGCCTGGAAAAAAGGATCGCCCAGGTCTTCACGCCCGACGAGGTCGTGCCGGCCCCGGGCCAGGGGATAATAGCGGTGGAGGCCGCCACCTCGGACCTGCAGACGCTGCGGCTGGCGCGCCAGCTGGACCACCCGCGCACGCGCATCTGCGCCGAATGCGAAAGGCTGTTCCTGGCCGCCCTCGGCGGCGGCTGCGCCACACCGCTGGGCGCTTACGCGGAAATTACCGAAGAAGGCCTGCTGTTCAGGGTTTTCTGGTCCGCTCCCGACGGCAAGAAGCGGCTTAATTACGAGACTTATATCGACTGCTCCAAGATGAGCGAATCGATAACCGACCTGGTCGCCAGGATAAAACAGCTTGTTTAAACGTAAATACGAAAGTCAATTAAAAGATTGCCATAACGCAATCGAAATGGTTGATGTCCGTCCGGTTTTTTGAAGTCCGCTCCCGATTTAAAGTAAAATATTAAAGATATGAAAGATATTCAGCACCTGTTGCGCGTAGCGGTTATTTTTGCGGCCGCGTTCGCCGGTTTCCTGGTAGTGAGGACCCTGCTTGTTCCGAAGAGTTTCGGCAAGGCGGGGCATTACCGCGCCGACGCCGTGGATGAATTCGCCCAGCTGCCCCGGCGCTACGCGGGGGAACACGCCTGCGGAAAGTGCCATGCGCAACAGGCTTCCGACAAGGCTAAATCCAGCCACCGCTCCATCAGCTGCGAAAGCTGCCACGGCGCGCTGCTGGCCCATGTCGAGAACCCCAAGTCGGATACCAGACCCCGGAGGCCGAAGGAAGCGGAAATGCGGGCTTTCTGCGGCCATTGTCACGCCAGGTCCCTGTCCAAGCCGGGCAGATTCCCGCAGATAAAACTAAGTGAGCACAATCCCGACGCTCCTTGTAACATGTGCCATCAGCCGCATCAGCCGAAGTAACTCCCTATGAAAAACTTCAGCCGCAAACAATTTTTGAAGACCGCCGCCGGCGCAGCGCTCGTAATGGCAGCGCGGGCTTTTTCCACTCCCCTTTCCGCCGCGGAGAAATTCTTCCGCGAGCCGCCCTGGAAAAGGAAGAAGCCCTATTGGGGCTATGCCGTGGATGTGACCAAATGTATAGGCTGCGCCCGCTGCGTGGACGCCTGCAAGACCGAGAACGACGTTCCCCGCGAGGCTTTCTATTTTCGCACCTGGGTCGAGCGCTATATTTTAAGGCGCAGCGGCGAAGTCAACGTCGATTCGCCGAACGGCGGCCTGGACGGTTACCTGCCGCCCTCCGACCCGGGCACCGTTACGAAAAGTTTTTTTGTGCCCAAGATGTGCAACCACTGCGAGAACCCTCCCTGCGTCCAGGTCTGCCCCGTGGGCGCCACCTTTAAGACCGAGGACGGCGTGATACTGGTGGACCGCAAATATTGCATCGGCTGCCGCTACTGCATACAGGCCTGCCCTTACGGCAGCCGGTTCTTCCACCCGGTGCTCCATGTGGCCGATAAGTGCACGCTCTGCTACCACCGCATAAAGAAGGGCCTCAAGACCGCCTGCGTCGAGGTCTGCCCCACCGGCGCGCGCATGTTCGGCGACCTCAGCGACCCCAAAAGCGCTATTTCAAAGTTCTACGAGACCGAAACCCTGCAGGTGCTGAAAGCCAATATGGGCGCCGAGCCTAAACTGGTTTATAAAGGGCTTGATAAGGAGGTCCGCTGATGGACCTTGCCTATATTGAAACGCTGCGCGAAGCATTGCATAAAGTTTCCGGCTATATTTACCCTAACGACCTGGAGCTCCAGTGGAGCGTCCTTATCGTGCTTTATCCCTATATCACCGGCCTGGTGGCCGGCGCCTTTGTGCTCGCCTCGCTGGAGCGGGTTTTCGACGTGAAGGTGCTGAAACCCACTTACCGCCTTTCCCTGCTGGTCGCCCTGGCTTTCCTGCTGGTGGCGCCGCTGCCCCTCAATGTGCACCTCGGGCATCCGGAGCGGGGCATAGAGATCTTCCTCACTCCGCATACCTCCTCGGCCATGGCCATGTTCGGCTTCGTGTACCTGTGGTACCTGATGGTGGTGCTTTTGATGGAGGTGTGGCTGGATTACCGCCGGGAGATAGTGGAATGGTCGCGCTCCGAAACCTTCTGGCCCAAGCGCGTTTTCTACAAGGTCCTCACTTTAGGGGTGGACAATATTTCTCCGCGCTCCCTTGAGATAGACGACAAGCTGGGCAGGATACTAACCGTAGTGGGGCTGCCCTCGGCCCTCCTGCTGCACGGCTATGTAGGGTTTATCTTCGGCTCCATCAAAGCCAATCCCTGGTGGTCCACTCCCCTGATGCCGGTGATCTTCATCTTTTCCGCCATGGCCTCGGGCATCGCCGGCGTGATGCTGATCTATATGTTCATGTGTTGGGTCCGCAAAGTCCGCATCGATATGCCCTGCCTGGACACCATAGGCAAATTCCTGCTGACGGCGATCATCGTGGCCTTCTCGCTTGAGATGCTGGAGATGCTTCAGACCGTCTATGAGGCCGAGGAACATTTCGACATCATCAGCCTGCTGGTGGAAGGCAAGCTGTTCGTGAGCATGATACTGGTCCAGATAGTGATGGGCTCGCTGACGCCCATAGCCCTGCTGGGAGTCCTGCAGTTGGCGGAGCTCCGGGAAAAGACGCGTAAATTCATTTGCGCCCTGTCCGGAGTCCTCGCGCTTATAGGCATCCTGGCAATGAGATGGAACGTGGTCATCGGCGGCCAGTTCTTCTCCAAGAGCCTGCGCGGCTTCACCACCTATAAAATGGAATTTGCCGGGCGCGAGGGACTCCTCAGCGCCATTATCCTGGGCCTGCTGCCCCTGGCCATTTTGGCGGTCCTCCTCTATCTGCTCCCGCCCTGGCCGAAAGAGGACCAGGCCAAAGCTTCCTGATCGCTAAACTGTCCGCTGGAGAAAAATATGAGAATATTCGGAATGGGTACCCCGGAGCTGCTGGTTATAGGGATCGCCTGTGTGCTGCTTTTCGGGACGAAGAAACTTCCGGAGCTGGCCAGATCGCTGGGGCTTACGCTAAAAGAATTTAAGAACGGCCTGAAAGAAGGGCTCTCCGAGGAAGCGCCTTCGCCCGAGAAAAAAGAAAAGAAGTAGCCGCTGATGGATCCCGAAAGGCCGCTCGGTTCCCATTTTGAAGAATTAAGAAAGAGATTAGTGGTCTCTTTTGTATTTTTTATCATCGCGGCCGCGGTCTCCTTCAATTATTCCTCCTTCCTTTTCGGAGTTTTAAAGCGGCCCATGAACGGGGTCGTAGACAAACTGGTGTTCTTCTCCCCGACCGAAGCGCTCGCCGTCTACCTTAATATTTCCTTCGCCGCCGGGCTGATGCTTTCCATGCCCTTTCTGCTGTACCAGGTCTGGAAGTTCGTCGAGCCCGCGGTCAGCGGCCGGTTGAAAAGCGGGCCTTTGCTTTTTGTCGCGTTCGTTACGGCGTCCTTCGTTTCCGGCGCGCTGTTCTCTTATTTCCTCCTTATCCCTCCGGCTCTGAAGTTCCTGCTCGGCTTCGCCGGGCCCGACCTCCAGCCGATGATCTCGGCGCAGAGCTATATCTCTTTTATCGTCTGGACCGTGCTGGGCACCGGCCTTGTCTTCGAGATGCCGGTCTTAAGCTATGTGCTTGGCAGGCTGGGGATCCTCGATCACCGCTTTCTGCGCAAAAAGTACCGCTACGCCATCGTGGGGATATTGGTGACGGCGGCGATAATTACCCCCACCCCCGATATATTCAACATGCTTCTTTTCGCCGCGCCGATGCTGGCTTTATACGAGCTGAGCATCTGGGTCGCCAGGTTCGCCGGCCGGGCCCGCGCCAAGGACGGGATTAACAAATGAACAAGGCTTCGCTCTGGATCTTAAGCTTCCTGATAACGGCGGTCTTCGCCCTTTTCCAGCGGACTACGGGGCCCACCTATCCTGTGCGGGGCTCGCTCCTGACCCCTTCAGGAATTAAGGTTTCCTACCGTCTGCCCAGGAGCTGCACTATAGGGGGGAATGACTGCGTTTTAAAACTAAAGTCGGATAAGCCGCTTTCGGGAGTAATTGAATGGAAGCGCTACAAAACCGCGGATGCCGTGACGGCCGTGCCCTTTACCGCGTCGCCGGACCGGCCCTGCCCGTTCGCCCCGGACCAGCCCCCGGCCGGCAAACTGGAATATGCGGTGTACGCCGTGGAAAACGGGGCCAGAAGCCTTATCGGGCCGCAGAAAGTGGTGACCCGTTTTAAAGGCGCCGTGCCGGGCCGGATCCTTATCCCGCACATATTTTTCATGTTCTTTTTCATGCTTTTCTCGGTAAGAATAGCGCTTTCAGCTTTGATGAACCAGCCGGTTTTAAAGCACACTATTTTGCTCAACCTGTTTTTTTTAGCTGCCGGCGGCTTTGTCCTGGGTCCGCTTACCCAGCACTACGCCTTCGGCCCCTACTGGACCGGCATCCCTTTCGGCCACGACCTGACCGACAATAAAACCCTGGCCCCGCTTTTCTTCTGGCTTGCCGCGGCGGTCTCCGCGATGCGGGGCGGGGCGCACCTGCGCAGGTGGGTGCTGGCCGCGTTCTTCTTCACCGCGGCCGTGTATTTTATCCCGCACAGCGTTCTCGGCAGCGAGCTGGATTATTCCACCGTCGGGAAGGCCGGTCCGGCGCCGGCCCCGTGACGGGGAATAGCCGAAAGTGCTGAAACTGTCGCTGTCCCGGCGCTTTACAGCCTCCCGCATCAATTCAGGTTCACGCACGCCGCGCGCAGCTTGCTCACCCAAAGCGCTATCTCCACCAGGTCCAGGTCGGTTATCTCCGGAAAGCGCGCCGCGGCGGCCAGGAATTTCACCGTGGCGCCCTTGCCCTCGAAGCGTATAAGGGCTATAGCCGCCCCGTTGTATTTGACCTCGTAGGCGGGCGCGCCGTTATTGTAGAAGTCGGGCCACTTCAGAGCGCGGTATATGAAGGCGGTGAGCGCGCCGGGCTTGCTCGCGCGGTAACTTTCGGTGAGCCACTGGGTAACGGTCCATTTCATAAAACCCCCTTTGCTGCGGAGAATCGTCGCCTGAATAGCATAGCAGACGACCCCGACAAGGGCGTGTCGGGATGCCGGAAGCGTTTTTAGGTTTTTGACGGCGCGGATTTTATACAATTCAGTTATAGGCCATTACGGAGGTTCAATGTTCAAACTGCTTCTGTCGCTTTCCGTCCTGCTCTCCCCCGCCGTTCTTTCCGCTTCGGAAGAAGCTAAAGACCCGTATATGAACGCCCTGGTAAAAGAGCTGGACCGCTCCTTCGCCGGTTTCCGGAACGCCGAGAAAACGCCACTTTACTATCTGGGTTACGAGCTTACAGTATCCAAATATCATTACCTGTCAGCTAAGTTCGGCGCGCTGGACGCGGATTCCGAACAGCGCGGCAACAAGCTGGATATAGATATGCGGGTGAATACGATGGGCCTGGATAATACCCATCAGGTAAAAGGGAACATGGCCTGGGCCAGCTCCACGCAGTCGCAGGATCTGCCGGTGGCGCTCGAGGGGGACGAAAACGCCCTGCGGGCCCGCATCTGGGAGTATACCGACAAGGCCTTTAAGAAGGCGCAGGAGAACTTCACCAAGGTGAAGATGAACAAGGCCGTGACCGCCGCCGAGGACGACCCCTCGCCCGACTTCTCTCCGGCCGGGGCCGAGAACTTTTACGAGACGGTGGAGCTTCAGGCGCCCGATCTGGCCGCCTGGCGCGAGCGCCTGAAAAAGCATTCCGCCCGCATGGCCGGCTACTCCTTTATCTACGATTCCGGCGTGACGGTAAGCTACGAGAACGAGAACCGCTATCTGGTGAACAGCGAAGGCACCCGCGTGAAAACCGGGAACAACTATATCACGCTGACCTATTACCTCACCAGCCGCACCACGGACGGCATGGAGCTGAGCCGCGGCGAGCACTATAATACCGATTCTTTCGCGGGCCTGCCTTCCGCCGGGAAGGTGGACGCCGACATGGACCGCTCCATCGCCGAGCTTAAAGCTTTGAAGGACGCCCCCGTAGTTGAGCCCTACAGCGGCCCCGCCATACTTAAGGCCCGCGCCGCGGGGGTGTATTTCCACGAGATAATAGGCCACCGCCTGGAGGGCCACCGCCAGAAGCTGGAGGACTCCGGCCAGACCTTCGCCAAGAAAGTCGGCCAGAAGGTCACCTCCGATATCATCACGCTGTACGACGACCCGAACCTGACCGAGTTCCGCGGCGTCCCGCTGCGCGGTCATTACAGGTATGACGACGAGGGCGTTAAGGCCCGGCGCGTGAGCCTGGTGGAGAACGGAGTGCTTAAAGGCTTCCTGATGAACCGGTCGCCTATCCGCGGCTTCGCGGCCTCCAACGGCCACGGCAGGCGCTCCTCCGGCTTGCCCACGGTGGCCCGCATGGGGAACCTGGTGATGAAGGCCTCCGTGACCAGCACCTACCCCGAGCTGCGCGGCCAGCTTATAGCGGAATGCAGGAAGCAGAATAAGCCGTTCGGCCTGGTGTTCGAGGATATCTCGGGCGGCTTCACCAATACCAACCGCGGCGGCGCGCAGGCTTTCAAGGTGCTGCCGCTGCTGGTCTATAAAGTTTATACCGACGGGCGTCCCGACGAGATGGTGCGCGGCGTGGACATAGTGGGCACGCCCATAACCAGCTTCAGCAAGATCTCCGCCGCGGCGGACGACGACGCCGTCTTTAACGGCACCTGCGGCGCCGAGTCGGGCTGGGTGCCGGTCTCCTCGGTCTCTCCGAGCGTTCTTATAAGCGAACTGGAAGTGGAAAAATCTGAAAAATCGCAGGAGAAGCCGCCCGTGCTCGAGCCGCCGCTGCACGATAAATAGAGGAAAAGCCATGAAAAAAACCATATTAACCGCTTTAACCCTGGCGGCCGCGCTGGCGGCGGCCCGCGGCCTGAACGCCGCTCCCCCGGCGGAGGACAAGGTCTTCTCCGCGATGACGGATGAGATGTCCCGCTCCATGGAGAAGCTCAACATGGACAACCTGGGCAAGCCGTATTTCATTTCCTACCACATCGGCGACGGCCACGCCTTCAGCGTCAAGGCCGGCTTCGGCGCGGTGGAAAGCCTGAATTCCTCGGATTACCGGCGCCTTAAGGTGGACCTGCGCACGGGCTCGCCGAAGTTCGACAACAGCCATTATGCCCCCAATGTCTGGGAGGGCTACAGGGCCGAGACCGACTGGAATATCTCTCTGGACGATAATTACGACGCGCTGCGCTTCGCCGTCTGGTCCGCCACCGACAGGGCCTATAAAAAAGCACTGGAGACGCTGTCGAAGAAAAAAGCGTTCGTGGAATCAAAGAATATGGCGGAGCTTTACGACGACATGACGCCGCAGGCCCCTTACGAGCTGTACCGCCCCTTCGCCGCGGAGCGCCTGGACGAAGAGCTCTGGCGCGAGAATATCCGCAAAGTGTCGGCGGTATTCCTTAAATATCCCGAGGTGAAATACTCGTCGGTGCGCTTTAATTTCGATTCGGGCGGCGTGCGCTACCTTAACAGCGAGGGGTCGGCCAACAGGCAACCCTCCTGCTCGGGCGAAGTGGAGATAGAGGCTTCCGGCTACGCTCCTGACGGCTTCAAGCTCAAGTCCTCGCATACCGACGATTTCTGCCTGGCCAAGGACGCGCCCTCTCTTGAGAACCTGCTGGCCGCGGCCGAAGAGCTGGGGCAGAACCTGGTCCGCCTGAGCAGGTCGGAACCCATAAAGGCCTATATCGGGCCCGTGCTGTTCGAGAAAGACGCCGCCGGAAAATTTTTCGAGACTTTGCTGGTGAACAACCTGGCTAACCCGCGCGAAGTGTGGACCGAGAAAAACCGCTGGTCAAACGATACGGTGTTCCGCCGGGCCGGTGAGCTGGTGGAGCGCCTCGGCATGCGCGTGACCGCGCCTTTCCTGAACGTGGTGGACGATCCGGCCGCCCGCTACCATGAGGGGGTGCCGCTCTCCGGCTTCTACGAGGTCGACGACGAGGGCGTGCCGGCGCGGCCGGTCAGGCTGGTGACCAAGGGCAAGCTGTCCGACTATTATATGTCCCGGGCCGCGACCCGGGATTTCACGAAGTCCAACGGCCATGGCAGGGGGGATTTCAGCGAATATCCCGCGGGCTCGCCCTCCAACGTCTTCATACTGCCGGAAGACAACCCGGCCAGGGTGGTTCCCCTGCCGGAGCTTAAGAAAAAATTCCTGGACCTCTGCCGGGAGCAGGAGCTGGAGTACTGCATCCTGGTAAAAGGGCTCGACAGCCTGTACGAGCCTTTTTCGGCCTGGAAGGTATACCTTGACGGCCGCGAGGAGCCGGTGCACGGCATAGAGTTTACCGGCACCAGCCTGCGCGCTCTGCGCGACATAACGGCAGTGTCGAAAGAGACCTATGTGTACAACCTGGGCTGGACCACTCCCGGCACTATCGTGACGCCGTCCCTGCTGGTGCAGGAGATGGAGATAAAGAAGACCGAAGAGAAACCCGAAAAGAAGCCGTACCTGAGCCACCCCTATTTCGCGAAGTGAGGGCGCGCTGAATAATAACATTCGCCTTACGGGGTATGCGCATATCAACTTTAAAAGTTAAGCTTGCCGCCGCCGCGGCGGTGCTTTGTCTGTTCGCGCCCTCCGCGCCGGCGCGCCCGCGCGGCGACGAGCGCAACACTTTGAAGTCCTATTACACCCCCGAATACCTGGCTTTCAAAAAGCGCATAATGGGCGAGTTTAAAAATGCCGGGGCCGGGCGCTTCAGCGAGTTCGTAAAGTACCTGAAAGTCGCCAGGGACAAGGGCGGGGATAAAAACCAGAAGGTACTGGCCTTGACCTTCGACGCCTGCGGCGGGCGCCACAGCGGCTACAATGAAAAGCTGATAGCTTATCTGAGGCGTGAACAGCTCCCCGCCACGCTGTTCGTCACCGGCCTCTGGATAGAGAAGAATAAAGAGACCTTCGCCGGGCTGGCCAAAGACCCGCTTTTTGAAATAGAGAACCACGGCCTGCTGCACCGCCTCTGCTCTACCGAGGGGAAAACGAAATACGGCGTGCACGCCACGCGCGACCTGAGCGACGTTATCGACGAGATGGAGCTGTGCGCCAGGAAAATATACGGCCTGACCGGCCGGCGCCCTATATTTTTCCGCTCGGCCACGGCCTATACCGACGAGCTTTCTCTAAAGGTGGCGGCGAGGCTCGGCATGGAAGTGGTGAGCTACGACATACTCTCCGGCGACGCCACGCGGGCGTCCGCTAAAACGATGAGCCGCAATATCCTTAAAGGCGCGCGGCACGGCGCGGTCGTTATAATGCATTTCAACCATCCGGAATGGCCCGAGATGGAGGCGCTGCAGCTCGCCGTCCCGGAGCTGCGCCGGCGCGGCTACAACTTCGCAAAGCTGGAAGACTTCTCCCTAAAGCCGTAACCTGGGGAAGCAAGGGGGGAAGCAAGGGGACGCTGCACGATAACTCGATAACCCGAGGGCGGCTTTTGTCCGCCCGGTAAAAGGCGGAACAGGTATCTTTAGCAGTAAAGAGCTAGCGCTAAGATCGCGGCAGTAAAGTCATGAAAAAAGGGACAACAAAACTGGCGGCCGGTTTAATGCTCTACTGCCTCGGCCTTGCGGGCGGGGCGGCGTCCGCCGCTGAATTCGAGGTGCTGGACAGATTATCGGTAGACGGCTACTCGGAGTTCAGGGGTACTGCGGCCGTCCCAAGCGGCGGTTTCTCCGTGGGCGGTTCCACTTTTATAGTTAAAAACGGCAATGTCGGCATCGGGACTACGGAACCTGCGGTCAGCCTGGACGTGGCCGGCGGGATCAAAGCGGGCAGCGTCGCCTCAACCTGCGCTCCGGGGATCGCGGGCACGATCCGCTGGATGAACAGCCATCTTTCCGTCTGCAACGGAACGGACTGGCGGCAGCTGGACAATCAGCCGCCGCCCGCAGTTTCATCGGTAAATCCGGCATCGGGAGTGATTTCCGGCGGGAACGCCATCACGATCAGCGGCAGCGGATTTAATCTCGGCCTTGAGGTCTTTATCGGCGGAGTTGCGGCGACCGTTTCGGACGTCACGGGCTCACAGATAGCTGTTATCACGCCTCCGGGTTCCGGCGCCGGCGCGAAGGAAGTGAAAGTGATAAATACGGACGGGCAGTACGGTGTCAGCGCCTTCACCTACAATCCATTGCCTACTATCTCAACCATAAGCCCCGCTGCCGGACAGCCGTCGGTGACGGTTACGATCGCCGGAACCGGCTTCATATCCGGCGCGGGCGTAACGATAGGAAATGTCGCGGCAGCCAATGTCGCCTGGGTATCGGCCTCCCAAATTACGGCAACGACGCCCGCAAACCCCTCAGGCGGCGCCAAAGACGTGAAGGTCACTAATCCCGACACCGGCTCCGCAACGCTGACAGGCGGTTACACCTACAGGGTTTACGCGACCGGCGGCACGGAATCCGTTTCGGGAGCATACCGCATTCACACCTTTACCGGCAGCGGCACATTAACAGTAGCGACCGGCGGCAATGTGGAAGTGCTTGTTGTAGCCGGCGGCGGCGGCAGCAGCGCCTTCGGCGGAGGGGGCGGCGGCGGCGGCGGAGTTATCATTAATTCCTCCTATGCGGTCATTCAAAGCGCTATCACCGTTACTGTAGGCGCCGGCGGCTCGGCCGGAGTCAGCGCGGGTGCGGGAAGTAACGGTTCTAATTCCGTATTCGGGACATTAACCGCGGTCGGCGGCGGCACTTCCGGCAATGACGCGATCGGGAACGGTTCCCTCGGCGGCTCGGGAGGCGGAGCCGGAACCTGGGCCGGCAATACGGGCGTAGGCGGAGCCGGAACGGCAGCTCAAGGCAATGCCGGAGGTAACCAGGGCGGGCAAATTGAAAAAGGCGGCGGCGGCGGCGGGGCCGGTTCCGCCGGCATAGCAGGTAATATTAATGCCAGGGGCGGGGATGGCGGCGCCGGGCGTGAATCTTCTATTTCCGGCTCATCCGCTTACTATGGCGGTGGCGGCGGCGGCGGTGTTCGCGGTTCCGCCGGAGTTGCCGGAGGAAATGCCGGGTCGGGCGGCGGAGGGCGCGGCGACGATTATAATTCAATAAACGGAACGTCCGGAACCGCAAATACGGGCGGTGGGGGCGGCGGTTCGCAGGGATATCCGACCCTGGTTGCCTCTGGCCATGCTGGCGGTTCGGGAATAGTGATAGTTCGTTACCAGTACTGAAATGCAATAAGCAGCGCCAGTAAGTGTTAAAGAGCCAACGCTAAGATCGCGGCAGTAAAGTCATGAGAAAAGGGATAGCAAAACTGGCGACCGGTTTAACGATTTTCTGCCTCAGACTGGCGGGCGGAAGTTTATTTGCCGCCGAATTCGAGGTGGTGGACAGATTCTCGGTGGACGGCTACTCGGAGTTCCGCGGTACTGCGTCCGTTAAGAGCGGCGGTTTTACCGTTGGTGGGTCCACTTTTGTAGTGCAGAACGGGAAAGTGGGAGTCGGAACTGCGAACCCGGGCGCCAGATTCGAGGTGGCGGGCGGGAGCGCCGCCTTTCAGGGCGACCTTGGCGTGGCCGGATATACCGCCTTAACTACGATGTCCGTGACCGGCGCGGCCGCCTTCGCGGCCGGCATAACGGCGTCATCCTTCACCGCCGCCAATGCCGCCGGGCCCGGCCTGCTGGTCAGTTCCAGCGCGTATCTGGCCGTCCTGGGCGGGAACGTCGGCATCGGGACGACTTCAGCCGCGGTTAAATTGGAAGTTAACGGCGCTGTTAAGATAGGAAATAATACGGATGCCTGTGACGCAGCTAAAGCCGGAACGATCCGCTTTACGGGCACTTCTTTTCAAGGTTGTGTCGCTTCCAGCTGGATGACTTTTGAAAATAGGCCGCCGGCGGCCAGCGGTATAAGTCCGAACAGCGGCGCGACAAGAGGCGGTTATACGGTAACTATCAACGGGTCCGACTTCTCGCCCTCGGCTTCGGTGACTATCGGCGGTGTCGCCGTAACGAACGCCATAACAGATTCCTCTATACAGATCAGGGTAACAGTGCCAGCGCTGGCGACAACAGGGGCAAAGGATGTAAAAGTCACAAATTCAGACGGCTTGGTCAGCACCCTCACTAATGCATTTACCGCGCAGGCCTCAGGTGAAAGTCAGGCGCTGGCAGGAGCGGCATGCAGCGGCATTAAGAACGCGAATGGCGGCTCCGTCGGAGACGGGACGTATTGGATCGATCCTAACGGCGGCGCCGTGTCCGACGCTTTTCAGCTCTATTGTGATATGACAAATGACGGGGGAGGCTGGACCTTGGCGTATAAGCTGCTGGGCACGAACGGAACAGCGACCAGTACGGGCTATCTCACGTCGCAGAACAATATAAATAACCTCCAGAATACGACTTTTGATATTAATGCCAAGCTCAGCGATGCCGATATAAATAATCTTAGGACCAATGGGAATGAAAAAAGCATATTCAGATTAGTGGGGTCGACTGCCGGCAGAGTCATATACTTCAGAGAAGATAAAACATTTGTCGCCGGAAGCCATGACGCCGCTACCGCGATACTGACTTTTTACTCCAGTTATGCGAACGCCGTTAGTAAATCAGGCCCGTTAGCAGGGGTGATTACATATGGATCGCTGTCTAATTATAACAACAGTACCAACAGTATGAATGTGTGTTTCGCGCATCCGGCAACCGGCGGATACGCTTTATGGAATGGAGACAACGGCGCCTGGGCCGTTCCCGGTGTTTTAGTGTTCCTCAAGGCTATTGATTGATCGCGAGCGTCTGGGCCTTGACAAGTCAAGGAACGTCTGTTATACTCGATTTGCAGTTCTGATCTTTATAGCGCGTCGGCGGTGCGGTCTTCAGGGTGAAGGTCGGTTTCGGGGCTCGGTCCCGGCCACGGCGCGGTTTCCCCCGGTTCGCGGCAGCGTTGGTTCGGCGTTCTTGCGGCGTCGGAGTTCCTTCGGTTGCTGCAGCGCGTTCTACGGGTGTTCTCCGGTCCGTCTCCCGCCTTTCAGGCGGCGCGGTTGCCGGGGTCCTGGTTCGGCGGTCCGCCCCCGGCGGTCCTGCTCCCGGGTGAGTGTTCCGGTCTTGGCGCGTTCCGCGCCTTCGGTCTCCGGTCCGCTCCTTAACAGTGCGCGGTATATGCGGTCCTGGCCCGTGTGCCAAAATGAAGAGCCCCCGTTTCCCGGGGGCTCTCATTTTTTATCAGAGCTTTAATAGCTCCAGCGCCTTGTTAAGATCAAGGCGGCCCGCGCCGAAGACATCATCCCTGCCGGGCGCTCCCAGGTCTACCGTCGACGCCAGAAGGAGGTCTATAAGCTGCTGGGCGGTCAGCTCCGGTTTTACCGACAGTATGAGCGCAGCGGCGCCGGAAACGATAGCGGCGGACAGGGAAGTTCCGTTGCCCGTTACATATTTTCCTCCGGCATCGGTAGTATAGAGCGAGGAAGACGGAGCGGAGAGGTCGACGTACGCGCCTGTATTATAGGCCGGCGGATGCCAGTCCAGAGAGTTGGTCGCCCCGACCGCGAGCATGTGGGGGTCGTCGGTGAGGTTTAGAAACTCGCCCTTATTCCCGGCTGATACGACCAGCACGCCGCCCTTGTTATAAAGATATTCCGCGGCTTCCTGCACGGCCAGATTGCCGGCGGCGTTGCTGATGCTCAGGTTGACCACTTTTATGCCCTGGTCGGCGCCCCACTTTATGCATTTCGCGCTGTTGGCGTGGTCGGTGGCTCCGTCGGCCTGGTTGGATATTTTGCCCGGGATGATAGTAACCTCCCAGTTCACGCCGGAGGCGCCGGCGCCGGTATGGCCGCCCTGCGCGCCTATCAGCCCGGAGATGCGGGTGCCGTGGCCGTTGCCGGTGGGCTCCGTATTGCCGCTGCCGTCAACAAAATTCAACCCGGCGCCTACATTGCCGCGCAGGTCCTGATGGCCCGATTCAATGCCGGTGTCGCAGACCAGGACCCGCACTAAGCGGCTGCCTTTGCTCTTTTCCCAGAAAAGCGGCGCCTGGATCTTGGAGAGGAACCAGGTTTTATCGGGCTCCTCCGCCTCCGCGGCCGCCCTGGGCGGATAGGCTAGTTCCTGCGGCTGGACCGCCTGTACCATATTGAAGGCCGCCAGTTTGTCTGCAAGGCCGCGCCCGTTCCCTCTGGCGCTTTTCTCTTTCACAAGATAAACGTCGCCTACTACGGGCTCTACCGTTATCCCGGGAAGATCCTTATGCAACGCTGTCGTAAGTTCAGCGAGGGTGCTCCCTTTAGAAACTTTAAGGAAGACGGAGACCTCGCCGTCTTCAGCCGCCGCCGCGGCCGCGGACAGCGCGCAGAGAACCGCCATTGCCAGTTTAAGGTTTGTTTTCATATCTCTAGTCGGCGCCGAGCGCGGGCTCGTTCTTGAGGTTCCAGATCCCGGACGCGACGGAAAGATTGCAATTGTCTCCCGGCTTGCATACTTTCAACTGCCTGCAGTTGCTGGCCCCGTCGTGGAAGTGGTCCGCGTGCCCGCGGGAAGTTACCCCGAGGACCTCGCCGGTGCCGGCGTCGAAGAACGGGGACCCGGAGTCGCCGCCGAAAGTGTCCATTTCCGATTCGAACGCCCAACCGTTAGGCGTTATTTTCAAGATCTGCGCCGAGCCCTTGAATTTCAGCGGGAGGCCGTTGGAGTTGCCGATGTTGACCAGCTCCAGCCCGGGGCTTACCTGCGCGTCGAGGGCCAGCTTCAGCGGCTTCCTGCCTTCTACGGGGCGGTCCAGCTGTAGGATCGCGTAATCTATGTCGCCGAAGGCCTGGTAATTCCTGGCCGCGATCTTTTTGCACCGGTAAACCCGGTCGGCGCCCACCTTCGTGTAATTCTTGTCGCCTTCGCCGGCGAGCGCGTATTCGAATACCCAGTTAAAACTATCGCAGTCGTCCTGCGACTTGACGCAATGGGCCGCGGTCACAAGCAGGTCCGGCTTTACCAGGAAGCCCGTGCAGCTGGGAACCGTGATCTGGTCGGCGAAACGGTTGCCGGGGCATTCCTTAGCGCTTAAAGGATCGCCATGGAGTTCCCAAAAAGAGCCATGGTTAGTGATATGGTCCGCGGAAACCTTGGCGGCGATGGAGCGGCCGATCTCCCTCCACTGGTCAGGAGCGGAAAAAAGTTCCTGCCGGTCGTCTTTCCCGAAAATCGCGCGGGAGAACGCCCCGGTTGCCTGCGGCGCCGGAACCGGCGCGGCTAACACGGCTTTGGCGCCGCCTGGGCCGGCCCGCAGCTCTTCTATGCCGGAAGCTAAACCGGTTTTTGTTCCGGCAGCCATTAACAATCCTATCATCGCTATAAGTGTTCTCATTTTTTCCGCCTTATTGTCTTTTGCTGTAATTAGATGAACCGATCGCCTCACCGCCGGGTGCGGATGGGACCGCATGAATTATCCGGCCTGAAATACAGACCCCGGTGCCTTGAGGCGTCGGGGTCTGTATCTTTCGGATTTACGGAATATCCAACATCTCTATAGTGCTGCCCTCGGCGCCCGAAGAATGCGGGCCGCGGCGGAGGTACTTAATGGTAAGTATATACCTGCCGGGATTCGGGCGGTCGGCAAGCTTTATGCTGTAAAGCGGGCTGACATCGTAAGTGCCCTGCACTATTATATGCCCGAGTGAATTAAGAATATCCTGAGAGGAAGCGCCGGCGCCTGGGAGGGCCATGGCATCTACGGAGATATCTATCTTTTCTCCCCTGAAGTAGTCCGCTTTTGTATCGGCGAAGGTGAGATAAAGCGCGCCGCCGATGGAGCCTGAGGACTGGAGATATATCTCGTTCTTAGCCGGGATGGGCTCTACCGGAGTATAAGGCGGAGGCGGCGGAGGATTCCAAGGCTGAGGCGGGGGGGGCGGGGGATTCCAGGGCTCGGGCTGAGGCTGGGGGTGCCAGGGCTCGGGCTGAGGCTGGGGATGCCAGGGCTCGGGCTGAGGCTGGGGATGCCAGGGCTGAGGTCCGGGGTGGTTATCGTGGCCGTGGCCGGGATCCCAGGGCTGAGGCTGAGGTCCGGGGTGATTGTCGTGGCCTGGGCCGGGGTTCCAGGGCTGAGGCTGTGGGCCGGGGTGATTATCGTGGCCGTGGCCGGGATCCCAGGGCTGAGGCTGCGGACCGGGGTGGTTATCGTGGCCTGGGCCGGGGTTCCAAGGTTGAGGCTGCGGAATGGGGGGCTGCGGTATATCGTGACCGCCATGATTGCCGCCGTGGCCGCCAAAATCGGAATTGGGCTGGGGGTTGTTTCCGCCATGGTCGCCAAAACCGGAATGCTGGCCGTTCCCTCCCTGATTATCATGGCCCTGCTGGAAACCGCCATGGAACGGACCTTTCAGCGTGTCCACGGTGTTCAGAACTTCGCCGACGCTCTGGTCGAAGCCGGCCTCAGCCGCGAACAGCGGGGCTGAAAGCGAGAGCAGTACCGCTGCCGCAAATAAAGTATGTTTTTTCATGATCCTCCCTGAACTTAGACGCACAGCTTTGTGCGCCTATAGACAATTTTAGGTAAAACCGCCGCAGCCAAACAGAGGCAATAGGCCTAATTATTTTTTAGCAAATGGTCCAGGAGCGGCAGCTTAACAAAAAAGCCTTTGATTAAGCCGCAGGCTTAATCCACTTATGAAAGGGCCCAAAGACTAGCTGAATATTTACCGGCGGGCTTTAATAACCCGGCGCACGTTGTCGGTGTTGTCTGCTATACTTAAAACAGCGGAAGTACCTTGTTTTTAAATAAGCGTTTTTCTCCTTCAGCCGCGCCATAGAAGCTATATCAACAGTAGATAAACAGGGCCTGCGGTCTATAGCAGTTTATACGATAGCTCCCGCCCTTCCCAGACCACTTTGGCCATTACAGGGCGCGCGCTGTCTTTATTTTTCAGCATGCCCCAGGCCATGGCAAGCCGCTCTAGCTGTACCTCGGCGCCGGTAGAGCCCGAAACTCCCATAACTATCTCCGACACGCCGGTGGCCTGGGCCACCTGCGCTATAGAATAAAAAGGATCGTTGGAAAACACCATCAGCGGCTTAAGCGTTTTGCCGTAGCCTTCGGCCATCAGGACCACGCAAGTAAAAAGATCTTTGTCCTCCGGCATGATCTCCCCGTTCTCTCCTTCTGACTGTAACCCCTTGGCTATCTTGGCCGACAGTACGATTATGTCCGTGGTCCCGTCGTCCGCGGTCTCTAGCACGCGCTTCAGATGCAGCAGGTTGTTGGGATTCCGGACCGGCACCAGTATTCTGTTCGGTTTCGACAGTTCCGGCACGATAAGGCTGATGTCCGATTCCTTGCGGATGTTCAGCTTTTCTTCCGAATCGTCGTCCTGCATGTAGAGCTGCGCTTTTTTCCTGTTCAGGTTCTCGGAGATCTGGAAGATGGCGTAGAACACCGCGGTGAAGATCAAGCCGGAGACGGTGGCTATCTTCTTGGTCATCAGGTTCGTTACGCTGGCGGTTATCAGGACCATCAGCACAAGGCACATTCCGACGGGGATATCGTATTTTCCCGTCTTGATGTTCAAGGGGAACATCCAGTCCCTGGGCATATCTTCCCTGAAACGGAGCAGTATGAGGGAGAGCGTCTTGAAAACAAGGCTCCAGAGCACGCCGAAGGCGTAGGCTTCTCCGATCAGGTAAATATCCCCGCGCGAAAGTATGATGACCGCTATCTGGATAATGGCCACCAGGTTCATCATCCGGTAGGTGGTGCCGTATTTGTGGTGCAGCCGGCGGAACCAGTCGTGCAGTATCCCGTCCTCGGCCACGCGGTTCAGCACTCCGTTTGCGCCCACCATCGATGTGTTGACCGCGCCTACCAGCATAAGGCTGCCGGATGCCACCACGAAAGCCTGCAGCGCCAGCCGGGCCCAGTAAGGGCCGGAGAGTTCCAGCGCCAGGCCGCTGAGAAGGTTGTCCAGGTACTTGGTCCCTATAAGATCGGGGGGGATTATGGAAGAAGCAAGGAAAGTGAGCCCGCCGTTGAACACAAGGCTGAATACAAATAGGCGCTTCCGGCTTTAGCATGGGTAAAGATCTAGGCCTCCGCAGTGAAAGTAGATGGCCGTCTTGAAGTTTTCCATATTCCTGAAGCCGCAAGCCATACTTTTTATCTTCTGAATCTTGCTATTGAGGCCCTCGCTCA
>CAIQNV010000044.1 GCA_903873295.1 uncultured Elusimicrobia bacterium | reverse complement strand
GGAATATTTGCCCCCGGCGTTGAACTTTTTGTACTGTTTCATTGGCGGTGCCTCCCAGTATTTACTTACTGCATTCAACCTTGATTGTATCAAGGTCGGAGGCCCGCCTCAAATCTTTTCAACTATTCTCGGGAAACGCCCGGAACTTTGTAAAATTAAGCTATGGACTATATTATTTTTGACCTGGAAGCCACCTGCTGGGAACACCGCGTTCCCATGGACGACATGGAAATTATAGAGATAGGCGCTGTGCGCCTGGGGGCGGATCTGCTTCCGCGCGATGAGTTCTCTTTTTTTGTCCGGCCGGTAGTAAACACCCTGCTCAGCGAGTTCTGCAGAAACCTGACCAGCATCCGCCAGGAGGAGGTGGATAAAGCCGAAGATTATAAAAAGGTGTTCCCGAAATTCGTCGAGTGGATAGGCCCCGGCCCAGCGACATTATGTTCCTGGGGCGCCTACGACATAAAGCAGACGGCCATAGACTGCGCCCGCCACAGCCTCCCCTTCCCGGAAAGTTTCAAGAACCACATAAACCTGAAAACCGTTTTCGCCGAGCGCTACGGTATAAAACCCTGCGGAATGAGCAAGGCCCTGGAAAAACTAGGCCTGCCGCTAGACGGCACCCACCACCGCGGCATAGACGACGCCCGCAACATAGCCAAAATCGCGCAACTCCTGATCTCTGGCAGTTGAGGCTAGGCTGAAGCCTTTTGCTTTCCGACACTTCTTATTTGTTTTCTCCGTTACATTCTCACCTTCAATATCTCTCGACCCAGTTATCCGGATAATTACCGGATTCTTCCGGGATGTGTTCCGCGGCTGGGGTCTGCTATACAATAATCAGAGCGGTATAAAGTAAAAAACAGAGGTCAAGCCTATATGAAGAAGCGCATAACGATAAAGCACGGCGCACCGGCGGTCATTAAGGCTAGATTATCGGCCGGGCGGGGCATGCTGTGTATAGTAGCCTTTGTCGCTGTCTCCGGGCTTCTAGTGTCGCCTGCTCAGTGCCGGGGAGACGATATTACGGCCTTGGATATATACGCAGCAGATGAAGCCGCCTATCGTGAAGCTTCTCCTGCGGAGGTGTACGCGCGGCAAATAACACCCATAAAGAAAATTGTTATAAAACGGGTGACTATCCCTACACACACACTCCACAAATTTAACAATGACTATCGGGAAAAACAGTCGGCGGGCTACCGGAGCCAGGACGCCTACCGCATGCCGTTGCTGAATTATTCCAGGATCAGTTCCAGCTTTGGTATGCGCTACCACCCGCTGTTGAAGCGGATGATCTTTCATAATGGGTGCGATATTCCCATGCCCTACGGTACGCCAGTCTATTCAGCCAAACCGGGCATAGTCACGTTTGCAGGTTGGAAGGGCGGTTATGGGTATACAGTTGAGATGCGCCACTACGACGGTTCTCTTACTCGCTACGGCCACTTGTCCGCAGTGTCGGTTAGAATCGGTAAGACAATAGAGAAATCCAAAAACATGTTGGGGCGTGTCGGGTCCACCGGCATGTCCACCGGCCCTCATCTGCATTTTGAAATAATCTCGCCATCGGGAGAATCAGTTAATCCTTTAGCCAAGATGACAGGCAGTTATTAGCTGAAGGCCAGTAATAAAGTTGTCCCTCCGTAATTTTGTGTTTTCTCCCCGTGATTTCCTTGTTATCTGTCTTGATATATTTTCCGTTCGTATAATTCACGGATACTTCCGGTATTTTATGTTTTGTTGCAGTGTGTTAAAACATAGCTGGCGCACAAAACATTTTCTTAAAAGAGGAAACTATGGATACGATAAATCAATTGATTATGAATCACAGAACTGATCTCGCAATGGTGGCATTAGCAGGTTCTGTTCCTGTTGTTAAAGCTCTGCCTAGGCCGGTCTTGGCGCTGACTGCGGGAGAGTTTCTCGCTTCCGCACTTAAAACTATGTCGTTCCACCTGCAGACGGCGGGGCATAACATTCCTGAGCTGGTCCCCGCGGCAGGCCGGGTGGTGCACAGCCTTCACGCCGGCAATAATGCACTTCTCCGCCGGATCTGTCTGCAAACCGCTATGACTCCGGCGACAGCGGCCGTATTTGGCAGGTTTTTAGCGGCCTTGGCACTTATTCACGCTTGTGCGGGCTGTAGTTCGCTTAATGAGGCGGTGGAGAAGACACTCGCTGGCAATTATTTTACCATCGGGCGTGAGTTATTTTTACATGTAGACGCCTTTTGGTCAAACATAAGCGGCGAAGCTAATGCAGCAGAGTCTATGGTTGCCGGTTTATCCTCAGGGCGGCCTGGGGCGGGCGCAGGGAGAGTTTCATGATAGTTTGAACATAGAACAATCGGGCTTTGCAGTGTAGACTATTCGTATTAAGGAAGGCGGAAGCGGTAAATCTGGCGGGAGGTAAAACATTATGGAAACTATCATTAAAAAAATTTCACAGATCGTCCTGATACTGCCGGTGCTGGTGTTCGGCAGCGGCTGTGCCGGTCACAGTAACATTGTAAATAACAGTCTGGACGGACCACATTATGCCAACTCGTTCAAGCAGTTGAATAACGACTATGCCACGGCCGGCACGGCGGCCGAGCGCAACGCCGCGCTGGAAGGATACAGTGACTTAGCGGCCAGAAGTCCGAACAAAGCCTCTGCCGACCTAGTTAAAAAAATGCTCTGCCCCGCGGCGCTTGCAGAAGGCAGGGTAGACCTCGTGGAAGGAATTTGCGCGGATTCGGAAATCACTATGGCGCTACTTAAGAGGTGACTTAATGGTAAGCAAAGAAATCTCGCGGGTCACTTTAGTCGTGGTCTTCCAGTCCCTGTCGTCTGCGCTTAATATCGGCACTCAAAGCGGCGTATCGCGGAAGATTAGCCTTGTCAATTCTGCGGAGTTAAAGAGGAGCAACTTAACCAATATGCAAAGCCTTAAGATTCAGGTGGTCATGCGCGGCAGGTATAATCCCGGGTTGTTTTCAGGATACTTTGTTTCAAGTGTAGAGTGTAGACTATCAGCGTCGGGAGTAAATCGTCCAGGAGGTTATTATGTCACTTAATGGTATCTTCGGAGTAATTGGAAAGATCATACTGGAGGTAGTCCTGGCCAGATTGGTTCTAGTTGTTATAACGCTCCTAAGCGCGGTGATCTTTATTAATTCCCCGTGGTGTAAAGCTACGTTTAAGTCCTGTATCTCTTTACTGCAGACAGCTCCGGCAGTCGTCGCTTCCACCGCTTTGCCGAAGCTCAGCGAGGAGGAACTCCCCGCGCCGCCCTTAAACAGCGAAGCGGATCTTGCGGCGCCCAAAGAAGAGCCGCCGCCCGTCGCGGCCGAAGCCGGGCCTGACGACACCTTTGAGCGCGTTATGGATATTTATGATAAAGACATGAAAGAGCAGGACCGCGAGAGAGCCCAGCGCTATAACCAGCCGGGATAAATGTTCGGTATATATGGAGATTATTATGAAAAAAATTATTATCGGCTTCATGACCCTCACCTGCCTCTTCCCCTTAAGCGGTTTTGCCGGGGACCAGAAAACCGAAAGCGGTTTCGGCGCGGCCACGGCCGCGTTCAGCAAGTCTATAGAAAATTATATAGAGCTTTCCTCTAATACCGAGTCCGGCGTCTTTCTGGTGATATCAGAGACGTCTCTCAAAAATGCCGCCCGGAGGGAAGTGCTTCTGGCAGTTTTTGTCAGATACCTGGCCGAAGAACAGCGCGCGCTTATAACGCTCCGCAAAGATGTGGAGGGGATATTAAACCTGGCTGAAAGCGAGATGCCCGGTCCGGACACGGCCCTAGCTGAAATGAGCCGCGTAGAGGAATATCTGAATAACAGGGGGCTTATAAAATGGGGGAAGGTCTTGGCTCTGGAGACGGCGCTTACTCTGCCGGCGTCTAAATTCGAGGACATCTCTAAGATGGGTGCCCTCTTCTATTCTGTGAACCCGACCCAGGACGCCGCAGCCGACGCGTATGCCGCAGTGCGTGCATCGAGGGGCACGCTTACTAACTTATTGAAAGAGCTGGATCGCAGCGTGTTTCTGGCTGAACTGGCGGCGGCAGGCGACGCCCTGCGCGCGCCGCAGGCGGCAAAAAATAATACCGTGTCTAAGCAGGGAAAGAAGCGGGTTTTGGTGAGTGAATCTATTTTTAAATCGGGGGGCGAATTGCCATGACACGTAACCAGTGCTGCCCGACTGCGCTGCTCTTTATTCTCCTGCTGCCGCTTGCGGCGCGGGCTGAAAGGAGCGCGCTTGACGTGTATGCCGAGGCCGACGCCGGCGGGTACCGGGAGATTCTCGGCTATAGTATCCCGGAGAAGGCAGCGGCTATACGGCTGCCTGTCAGGAAAATACTGCCTGATTATAATCTGGAACAACTGCGCGCGCTGGCCTATCGCAAGGCGCTTAAATATAACATCTCGCCAAGACTTCTCGAATCTATTATTTGGCATGAATCCGGTTTTAAAATAGGTTGCCTGGGGGCGGCCGGGGAATTTTCCCTCGGGCAAATCCTTCCGTCCACCTGGGACCTTATGAGGAGAAGCGGGAAAATTGGCGGAAATCCCTGGCTGCCTGAAAATAATCTGGAGGCGGCGGCTATGTATATCAGAGACAGCTATGCTTCTCTGACACAAAAAGACATGGCCTATGCGGCCCGTATGGGCTACCAGCGTGAACATCTTATTCTAAGCCTTTATAACGGCGGGCGCGGTACGCTGAATAAATATGTGAACGCATCCGAACCGCTGCCGCCGAAACTTATTTCCTATGTGAAAAGTGTGGTTAAAATACATAACTCGCTGGGCAAAAGGCAGACAAGATAAAGGGCGCCCGGCGTGAGCGGATAAGTACCGGATATCTAAAAGATAGTTTTTAAAGAGGCGGCGATATAGACTATTCTCAGACAGGATCAAAAACTAAAGGACACGGACAGGAACTTTTATGAAAAACACAATTAAAAACATTTTCTCCGCGATGGTTTCGCTGTCACTGACACTGTCGCTGTCCGTGCCGCTGGCCCTGCCGCTGGCGCGGTCGCTTAGTGCGGCGGAAGACGGCAGCAGCTCGCAGCGCACGCCCCCGCTGACTCTCAGGGCGGCGGAATACGACAGCAGCACGACTCTCCCGCCGATGACCCTCGCGTTGCAGGCCACCAAGACGGCGGGTAAAGACTTCGCGGATTACTTAGCTCTCAGGAGACGCGAAGCCGAGATCTTCGCTGAGCTTACAGAGCTGCATTTCGACGCGCTATCGGGGCTGGACAGCGGCGACCTGGAACGGCGCATCAGTTGCCTGGAGGGCCTGCTGAGCACGCCCGGCCTGCTGGCTGAATACGGGCCTCAGCTGGACGCTAAAGTGCGCAGACTTATGGGCGACGCGATGGGGTCTGACGATCTGGCTCTTCCGGCCAGGCTGTGGGAGGTCTGCGCGCGGCTGCCGCAGGTGCGCCCGGAGCTGGAGATAGAGATGCTGAAAAGCCGCCTCGAGACGCTTATAACCTCGACCGAGGGTAAACCCAGGCAGCGGGCCACTACACGCAAGAACCTGGCCAAGAGCCTGCGGGACACAGCTGCGCAAACCGAGCAATGGACGCCGGGACAGGAACTCTGGGGGAAATCATGACTAAGGATGAAGCGCTCGCCTGCCTGCAGGGGCATGATCACCTCAAGGAAGTAAGTGCCTTGCTGTTTCTTGAGGTTCTGGACCGGGCGGAAAATGCAGGTGTTATAGATACGGTCGTGGCAATGTTCGGTATAAACTATTATCAATACCATAATGAGAACAAGGTGAGAATGCTAAAGGTAATAGGAAAACATCTCGAGCCGAACGATCCCCGGGCAGCTTGCGCCATACTGAAGGCAGTGAATACAGCTGATGTGGAAGTGCGGCAGGCCGCCGTTAAATCTCTGGGCCGTATGAACATAGCGCCGGGAGGCTTACTGAACAATAAGGAGGTTTCGGCATTCTTAGCTTCGGTCACTTACGCGGATGACGATTTCCTTCGGCTCGTGCAGGCCGCGCTTCAGGGAACCGAGTTATGGGTGCAACTGCTTCGCCAGGGAGTTCTCAACTTTTATTCCAATTTCGCCCTGCTACAGCTCAGGAGCGCGGCTCCGAACCTGGATTGGAATAATCTCTGCTGTGAACTGAAGCAGGGAAGCCAGGCGGCTGCCGAAATGTGCCTCCGGATCTGCCGCGCTCAGAAATTCAATAAACGGCAGGCGGCGCAGCGCCTGCTGCCCTACCTGATCAATATCTGCAATGTGTACACTTTTCGCATGCTTCTTGACGGTTTGCTTCAGCTCGGAAGCACAGCCCGGGAATTAGCCGATTATTTTTGTCTCAAGATGCCGGCCTGGGTCGAGAAGCAGCATAGCGCTGAGGTTTGGGAACCGCTTTGGCCTGTGCTGGAAGCGGCCGGTGAAGACAAAGAGAAAGCGTTCCTGGAGGCGCTTGTTAAGTGCCTTGCCGGCGAGAATAGTCCGGGGCCCGGGCCCTATGAGAGGTGGTATTACGAGCTGCACGAGGTGCTGTTCGAAACAAGCAAATATGCTTTCCCCGCCAGGCTTAAGCCGGAGCTCGTGTCTTTATTGAAGAAGCATGCGTGGCCGCGCCGGCATAACGGGTCCTGCTGCGAGCCGGGGGCTTTAACAGGGAAGATCTTCGAGCGCCGCGCGGAATTCAAACTCTCACGGGAAGAGATAGATAAACTACTTACCTGCGGTGACGCCGCTAACAGTATGGTAGACGCGGTAAAGGCCGCGCCAGGGGATCCGGAACTCGCGGGCCTGGCAGAGGTGTGGCTGAAGAACGCGTCGCAATCGAAAATGCTCGAGGCTTTCGCGGAGTGGCGCGAGGAACTGCTGCCGCCGCCGGCCCTGCGTCTTGAGAAAATACAGCAGGCGTACGACGGCCAGATAACTCCGGTAATGGAGAAGGCCTTGAGGCAGGCGTTGAAAAAGGAATATCTGCTGGCCGAGCTGCCTCGCGAGGGTAAAGCGGCAGCGCCTGCGCCTACTGTGCTGGTGATCTGCCGTACTTCGGAGATCAGCCTGCGCTTCCTGTTTTTTATGAAGCCCATGGCGGCCGCTGACTTCGCGCCGCTTCTGCCCTGGCTCGAGCAGGTGTGCAGCGATACCACTAAACGCAAAGGGGGGCCGCACTGGTTCGTGGCCAGGACTAAAACAGAGAGGCCGGATTCCGATCTCTCCCGTTCCGCGCCGTTCTCTTTAGCGGAAGCCTTTGCGGTAGAGCTCCCTGCCAGTGCCTTGCCGTTCCTCCGGCAGGGGCTGGCGGAGGTCTGATATGGCGCCTGGTACTCCCTGGAGACGCTTGCAGCAGGTGGCGGCCTCGCTGGGGCTGGACGCTATTTTCGCGGGTATCCTGCTGCGCTGCAGCGATTCCTTTTCTACCGCCTGCTGGGTTTATAATGAGACCCGGCGTACCGTGGAGATACACGTCAACCGCGGCCTGTGCGAGGAGCTGCCTGAGCCGCAGTTAAAAGCCCTTATCATGCACGAGCTCTACCATCACCTCGGCTACAATCAGCTGCACCATCTCCGTTTCTATCCGCATAAGGAAGCGGTGAACCTTGCTTTCGATATTTCTTTGGAATGGATCCTGGCGAAGGGGACCTGCGGTCCTTTCCTGCACGAATTGAATAAGCGCCTTATGCTCGCGGACCTGCCAGGAGAAGGCACGCTCTCAGAATTAAAAAGCCTGCCTTTGCTGGTAATGGCTGACCCGCCGCTCAAGAGGATGCCGGAAAGCCATGTAAAGGCGTGGCGGCAGATCTGGCGGTCGCAGGTTCCGCCTTCGCCCGAGGCTTGCTATCAGCATATATTCCCACTGTTCAATAATATTTCGGAATCGCAGGGGGAGCAGCGCATCATAGCTATGGGCGATTATGGTACTGAAAGTTTATGGCCGCATGAACTGCCGGACCCGGGCGACATGCTGCCTTTGCCGGAGCCGCTGCGCGAGGAGTTGAGCGCCGGCGCGGGCACGGGAGGCAAAGGGGCTGGAGCGGATACCTGGCTGGCACAGGCGTTGATTAAACCCCAGGAGCAGGCTGCTTCCAGGAAGGCCTCTCTTAAAGACTGGCTGAGCCGGCAGGAAAGCCGGGACAGGCAGTCCATGTGTCTCACGCAGGTTGCCGGGAATTTGTTAAACGACTCTTTGAGGCTCCCGTACCTGCTCCGTCCTACCCGGGCCGAACTGATGCGGCAGGCCTGTGGCTGGCCGAACCTGGTCTACCACCACAACAAGGAGCCGCTGCCGTGCCGGCCTTTGGGGATCTATCTGGATGTGTCCGGCAGCATGGGTTCCCATCTCGGGGTGGTGGTGGACCTGATCAAGGGGTTGCGGGACTTGCTCCCGGTTACCTTATGGACTTTCAATACCTATGTTAATCCACTACCCGCAGTGGAGGCGATCAACAGTCACCTGTTCTATGGCGGAGGGACGGACTTTGACTGCGTGTTCGCTCACGCCCTCAAACAGCGCTGCCAGGATTTTGTGGTCTTTACGGACGGCGAGTCTTCGCTTTCGCCCGAAATGCAGAAAGTAGCCCGGCAGAAGTCCCTGCGCCCGCGAGCGGTCCTCTTCGGCCGGCGCGGCGCGTCGGCCGCAACCTGGTGGTGGGGGACCTTCCAGTGGAAGGTGTAATATGACGGGCCCAGTGAGTCCGGGATACTTATGGTATTCCTTACGGATAGCTGTTATGAATTCGGGCAGGTATACTATACTCGAGAGAGCAAGGAGGATCGTGGTATGAGCAACAGAACCGAATGGACTGACAGCGAGGACCACGAACTGCGGCGCAGGATATATCAACAGATGCTGATGGAGAGCCTGCTCGGCCGCGAGCAGGCCATAGCTTGGCAGAAAGAGCGGCAAGAAAGCTGGCAAAAAGCGTGGAAAGGATATTCGGAAAAAATAGCGCTGGAATACCAACAGGCCGTGTCTGCGGAGGCGCGGGTAAAGCAACGGAGGGACTGGCGCTGTGCGAGGATAAGCTCTGTATGCACGGCCTGGTCACAAACGCAGACGAAGCAGCTGAGCGCCGGCAAAGCAGAAAGTAAAGCTGGCCACCGAAGACTCAGTTGCGGCCACGGATAAATCAGAGGAGAGGGGAGAAGTGTAAGCGTTCTGTTTATAGAGAAGAGGAATGCATCGATAGGAAGGGGGATGTGATTATGAATGAGCACCGCATAAAAATTTTAGCACTGGACATTGGCGGGGTATTGGACAGGTGGATGGACGGGACACCCCGGCTCGAGCAGACATTCCAGGAGTGGTGCCGTAAGATGCCAGCCGGGAGCAAGCAACCCGCTTACCCCGCGTTCTGGGATATTTGGAAACGTGAAGTGCGGCCGCTCTACGCGCGCGGCATAAAATGTGTCGACCCGTTGCTGCTCCGGGCGGCGCTAGACAAAATGGTAGCGAGTCTGATGCCGGGATCGGAACGGAAAGAATACACGCAGTTGCAGTCGTCGCTTGCCTGCCTGGTTACGCAGGTAGAACAGGAGGGCGGCCTCGGTATGCGCGGTATTCGAACACGGCTGGAAAAACAAGGCGTGGCGGTGGTCGGTGATGACGAGTGGAAGGCAGCCTGGCGGGAGAACATTAATGGCGGCCTCTTCATCGGTAAAGGCGACAGCGGGGCGGCCATCGAGGCTTTTGCCCGTCAAGCCCTGGCGACCTGCTCACAAGAGGGGCTAAAGGCCTTGAGGGATATCATGCGTGAATTCGCCTCGATGCCTCGTGATATTTCTTTGGAAGCCCAGGGATTAATCTCGTTCGGGCGCTCGAGTGGTTGGCCTTTAGTTATTATGAGCGATGCGGGCAAAGATGGAGAGGCTTTAAGGCAACTTCTTCGCCCTGCAGGGATAGCGGACGATATTATTATGATCAGCTCGGTAGATGTCCACCAGGAGAAACCGCACCCTGACTTTCTTGAACGGCTGAGGCAGGCGCTTAAAATGCCTTTTGAACCAGGAGAGGTCGCCTTTATCAGCGACAGCTTTCACGAAGTGGCCGGGTTCGGAGCCAGGCGCGGGAGCGACCCTTTGCCGGAGTGGATGACAGGCTATGTAGGGTTCACCAGCCTGCTTGTCCATGCGGACCGCGATTTAAAAGACCTGGCTCATCCGGGCGGCTGGTTAAACGTTCAGGACTTACAGGGCGCCATAGAATTCCTGCGGCACAGGCGGGCAGCGGATCGTCATGTTGAGAATCAGGGGGGCTGCATGAAGGAGAAAATAGAACGTTTCGCGAAGATGGTGCAGGAGCAGACGATAGCGCAGCTAAGAGCAGAAGGACATGGATGTGACGCTAATATTAAAGATGCGACAACGAGAATAAAAAACGGAAAAAAGTACACGAAGGTCGACATAGGAAGTTCGGGCAAGTACATGATAGACACTAAGGGAAACATCTTCGGGATAAAAGCGTACGGAGCGATTCACTTAGGGCACCGGTACGGCACGCTCGACACGATCGATGATTGGGACTGGGGAGGCTATGTAGGAAGGAAGAGATAAACGGATATTGAGGTTTTACCGCCATTCTCACGGAGGCTTACCTGCAAAGGAGCGACTCTATTGCTTATTCCTTACAGATAAGCGGTATGCAATTCGATCCTATTTCAATCCCGGATGCAGACTTCCCGGCCAGGATTTCCTGCTCTGTGACCAGCGCCAGGTGGGTGTCGGGTAGCGCTAAGGCCAGTTTAAGTGTCTGTTCGTAGGCGGGGCAGAGTTTTGCTTTAAACACTTCAAAATATCTCTGGGTTAGCGCGCCGGCCTGGCCGGGCCTGTCGCTCACTGCTCTTTCTGATTTCCCCGCTATATATTCAAGCGTAATTTCGTTCTCGGGTAGAGCAGAAAACACTTTTTCTTCATCTACAAGTTCCTCCTGCAATTCTCTGTAGGGGGAAGTTTCTCTGTCCTTCTTCTGGTTAAACCATTCTTCGAATACCGGCAGCTTATCCTCGGCTATAGTTAATCTGAGATCGTTGCCGTTTTCAAAAACAGCGTGCAAACTTTCAAGGAATGGCTTTGCCTGCTCATGGAATTCCAGCGCTCCGCCAAAGGGGGTATATATTTTTATTCCGGCCTTAAATCTTTTGTTGTTAAGGGCTACCAGGATCTTTCCGTCCAGTTCTATCCTGGTCAGGGTCGCCGCGCTTATTCTGATTTTGTTCATAGGGTCTCCTGAGTCAGTCGCTAATTAGAGTATATAAACTTAAGGCATAGGAGACTTTCGGTATATTCGTCGGATAGTAACTCACGGGGTTCTGCACTAAACTATATTTATGAAGAACAGAAAGAGAAGAAAATCCAGCAAGGAGGCAAAAGTATGATAACTTTCACCCCGCAACTTAAGGCTGCTATAAAGGCCGTTCTGCTCGAGGCGGATAGAATCGGAGACAGCGCGGATATCCCGGGAGAGCCTTTCACGCTGATCAGGATAAATAAGGAGCAATACAAAAAGATACTGGAAGCCGAGTCTCCCCTGATCTTCCCGCTGGAGTGGACTGACGAGTTTGCGCTGTGTGTGAAGATGCGGTGAAGTTAAGCGGCGAGAAGCGCCCTGGGCGCGAGAGACGGGTAAATGAGCATATGCTGGCTACAAAACAAAAAGAAACCGGCCGGAGAAGGGATACTTATCGGAGGGTTAAGGAATAGAAGATCGGAGGCGGGTCAGGTAGACTATAGACGACGGAGCAGAGAGCGGACGGAGAGACGGAGAAAACTTATGAAAAACATACTGGCGATACTGATCCTGACCTCGGCGGCAATAACGGTGAGCGCCGAACCCTTCACCGCCTGCGGCGCGCCTGAACCGATAGCCGCTCTGTACGTCGACGCAGTGCAGACTGGCGGGGAGGCGCAGAAAAAGCAGCTGGGCGCGGCTTTGTATCCTGTGGTGCAGTGTATGACCAAGAAAAACGTCCTGCAGCCGTCGCGGCTCCGCGGTCCCTTTGCCATAGTGATCGAAGTCCTTTCGGTCATGCGCGGGGTTCCCATAGTATTCGTGACTGACTCGGAGATAGCGCCCGATGTGAAGGCGGCCGCCCCCTACCACAACCGCGGGTACGCCCATAATAATCTCAGGCAGTACGAGAAGGCGATAGAGGACTATGACAAAGTCCTGGAACTTAACCCGAACGACGTCACCGCCTTCATCAGCCGCGGCTATGCGTATAACAAGCTGAAGCAGTACGGGAAGGCGATAGCGGATTGTTCCAAAGCTATAGAGCTGGACCCGAAAGCCGCCGGCGCCTATAATGGCCGGGGGTACGCGTATAAATACCTTGGCGAAAATGAGAAGGCGCTGGAGGACTACAACAAAGTCATAGAGCTGGACCCGGAATCCAGCGACGCCTACAACAACCGCGGGTCGGCGTATAACGGCCTTAAGCAGTACAAGAAGGCTATCGAGGACTCCTCTAAAGCTATAGAGTTGGATCCGGACAATGCCGCCGCCTATAACAATCGGGGGGCTTCCTACAGCGGTCTCAATAAGCATTCCAAAGCTATAAAGAATCTTTCTAAATCCATAAAGCTTAATCCGCTGGTGGACGCGCCCTACAGCACGCGCGGGTTTGTGTACAACAACCTGAAGAAATACGACAAGGCGATTGCGGACTGTACCAAAGCTATAGAACTTAACCCCAGCGAGGCGCGTGCTTACAACAACCGCGGGTTCGCGTACAGCAGACTCGGGGAATACGCCAGGGCTATCGCGGACTATGACAAAGCCATCAAGCTGGAGCCAGGCTACAGCGCGGCGGAGCACAACCGGAAACAGGCGTATTACGCCCTCAAGTAGCTCTTATAGCGGCGGCAGGAGGGTATAACAAAAGTATAAATAGACGATACTTTATCAGAAGGGGCGGATGTAGACTATACGAAAGAGAGGATAAAAAAAATCATGAAAACCCTGACCACCATAACCGAAACTTGTCTGATGCTGACTGCGCTGGTATTCTTCGGCGGCTGCGCCGGCCATCGCAACCTCGCAGATAACCGCCTGGGCGGGCCGCGCTGGGCCAGCACTTACAAGCAGCTCAAGGGCGACTACGTGACAGCCGGCACGGCGGACGCGCGCAACGCTGTGCTCGACGGACTCCTCGACCTTACGGGCAAAAGCCCCGACAAAAAATCTGCCGCTTTAGTGAAACTCACTTTGTGCCCGCTCGCCCTTTCAGAGGGGAGGAGCGACATTCTGGAAGGCGCGTGCGCCGATTCGGAAATAACGAAGTCGCTCTTGAAGAGGTAATCTTATGAAAAATAAAGAAATCTTCCAGCTCATTTTCGCCGTGTTCTTACTGCTCCCGGCCCCCGCGCTGCTCCCGGCCCCCGCGCTGTTCGCGAGCACGGTCGACAGCAGCGTGGAGCTGCCGCCTATGACCGCGGTGGCGCTGCACACGAAGACCGCCGGGAAGATTTACGGAGATTACCTGTCCTCCCGGAAACGCGAAAACGAGATTTTCGCAGAATTTTACTCACAGGATTTCACCGACCTGCCCTATTCTAAAAAAGAAATCAAGAGGGCCAAGAATCTCGTAGAGCTCCGGAATATTTCACGGAGTCAGAAAGTTCAGCTAAAGGCTTATAAAGAGCATTCTTCCAAAGCGATGGCGGCCTTAGCCCTGGTCGGGCCCGGGCAGCTGGCCGGCGCGCAGGCCCAGCTGGAAGGAACGAAAGCGGCTATGGCGAAGGATCTCGCTCGGCAGGCTGAGACGGCGGGGGCTTTGGCCGACGCGGCCAGGCTGGGGCTCACCCCGGAACAGAGGAAGCAGTTCGGCTCCTATATCGACCAGCTTAAGCGCAAGCAGGGTATGGAAAAGCACCTGCAGGAAGCCGGAAAGAAGCTGGAAGGGGCGACCGCCAGTATAGAAGGGCTGCTTGGGTATATGGAAGAAGTTAACGGCCTTGTCGACCTGGCCCTCATCGAGACGGATATAAAGGACGCTATGAACACCGGCGCTATATTAAAACACACTATAGAACTGGTTCTGCCCCAGATCAGCGGTGGGGCAAAGGGCGGCTCCGACCAGCTCTTCACTCCTGGCCCGGACTACTCACAGCTGCTGAGCGGCGGCGCGGCCGGCCAGGCCGGTGCCGTCGCAGTGGAAAGGCCTATCGAAGACGATATTCGCGAATTCGGGAGGCCATAAGGACGCTGCGCTGATAATGTCGATATCACTCTCCGGAGGCTATTATGACTAAATTAATTATAGGCGCTATCGCGGTGTTCGCGGCCTGGGTATATATAGGCACACCGGCCGGTCAGGCTGAGCTGGCGGCTTTGGCCGCCAGGCTGCAGGCAGTACCAGCCGCGTCGTCGCCTGTCGCTGCGCCCGGGGCAAGCGACGAGGACCTGCCTCCGCCGCCAGTAAGCGCTGAGACGGTGCCCGCGGCGCCCGTGCAGGACGCGGCTGCTGCCGCAACACCCGCCGCCGAGGCCGGGCCTGAGGATACCTTCATCAATGTCATGGGCGTATACGAGGCGGACGACCAGGCGAGGGCCGCGGAGGGCACCAAATAGAGAACCTGCGGGGGCGAGGAACCTCAAAGTAATAATGATTGTGGCCGCCGGCGTTATTTAATATATTTGAGTATCAACTACAAATGGAAACACTAATAATCTCCGACGATACTGAAACAGCGGCCGCGCTGGCCCGCGCGCTGGCCGTATTCGGCCACGAACAAAAGAGAAAGCCGATGACCGCTGCCTATGATTTGCAGATGCCAACGGGCCTGGCGCCTGAAGTGGCGGTGGTGCTCCTGGTCAAGGATGAATTGCTGCTGGAACAGATAATCTGGGGGAAGATCAGGCGTAAGCGGGAGAACCCTGTTGTCGTGCTGGGCTTCCCGAAAATGGAGGATTTCGGGAAGGAACAGCCCGCCTTTAACGGGGTGGAAGACGAGCCGGCCGCTTACTCTCACGCCTACAGGACTATTCCTTTTTTACTAGGCGAATTGAACGGCCTACTCCTCAAGCTTGAGCCTGTAACGGACTTGGCGTATATAAACAATTGTTACGCTAACGAAAAGAAGTATCTGCGGTTCAGGAGGCTGCATTATAGTCCCGGCACTAAATTATCCAGGAGTGAGATCCTAGGCAGGCTGAACGAAGTCTACGATTATTTAATACAAAAAGGCCGAACAGAGAACGCGGAAGAGCTTAAGGCCGGAATCAACTCGCTGCCCGCGACGAAATGGAAAGAGAAAGCATTCGGATTGCGGCGCATGTGCGAAGACTTTCTTGATGAGAAGAATCCTGACAGCCGGGCTTGATAGGAGCACATATGAAAACCAACAATGAACCTAAAATGATCCTGTGCGTAGACGATCACTACGACGAGGCGTACGGCGAGGCCTCGAAGCAAACGCTGGAGCAAAAGCTCCGTGAAATTTACAGCAGCACTAAAAACAAATATGACCTCGTGTTCGTCAAGACACTTGCCAAATACAACGACATCATAAACAAGGACACAGAGAATCGTGTGGCGCTCGTCCTGCTCGACCATGAACTGAATTTCAACAAAGGGCGAATACAGGGACCCTGGATAGCCAAAGACCTCTATAAAGCTAAAGACAGGAAGGATATACGGATAATCGGGCTGACTGTGGTAGGCAGGAAGGAAAGCACCTTCGGGGCCCAGCCTAATGTGGTGGAATTCGTTTCTAAAGACGAGCTTGATAAGAAGTCGGATTACCTGCGCAACATCAGCGAGGCTATTATCGAGGATTATGATAATGAGAAATGGCGCGTCTACTGGTCCCTGGGCGTAACTTTGCTGACTCTCCAGAGAGGGAAGGAAAGGTATGAATGCACCTCCGTGGGCGGCGGGGCCGCTTCCCAGGTGCTGACCTGGTGCCTGAGGACTCCCAACGAGTGGTCAGGGCCGTTCTGGTCCAAAAGCATTTGCGGCAGAGCCACCGACGATATCAACAGCGCTGTCCGGAAGGCCACGGATGGACGGGTTTGGGGCCTGATAACCGGAGAGGGGTCGCCGGCGGTGAGGTGTCTGCGGGCTTTGGTGAATCCCGAAACGACCGAGATAGTCTGCAAAGCGTCGCCGGTGGAATTAGAAGAAGACCGGCCGGCCTGGACGTATGAGGACCGACTGCGGGATATGGAAGTAAAATTAAAGGGAACAATAGATGGCTTTGAGGAGTTAAAAAGAACATTCGATGCGGTTACCAAGTCATATCTTCATGAGGTTAATGAGGCGCGTATCGAGATCAGGAGTGCGCTGAATGGCATGAAAAGTATAAAGAGTACTGCGGCTGCGCGGCGCGAGACGCGGGCGCAAGACAAGCTCAAGCCTTAATATTTTATAGGAGCAGGCCTGCCTGCTCCTGTTGCGTTGGCAATTGCTGCGGCCGCCGCGCTTCAGCGCCGGCCGGTCTCGATAGAGACTGCCTGGGTTAGCCGGTACCGGCTGACTATAAATTAAAAATCATATTTTTAAATATCAGGATACTTTCCGGATAAAGCTGTCATTTAACTCGCCGTCACGGTGTGCTACAACATTACTATGGCACAGATACTCGGCGGCTAAACAAGGACGGACAGGAGGAGAACCTATGATTAAATATTTGATACTGATAGCGGCGGCGTCTTTGCTTTCAGCGGCTGTCTGCGTCACCGTCGAGGTTGTGCAGGCGGGTGCATTAGGGGGCGATTGGACTATGGAACAGGTAAATTCATCTGATCCAGTCATGAATGCGACCGTTGAGGAGTTTTTACGTAACGGTGAGATGCCTGATGAGTTTGAAAAGAGACAGCAGGACTTGGCTTTGATGGATCTAATGCTGATGAAACAAGCCTGCAAGGGCGCGTCAAACAAGAAGTCGCCTTGGATAGTGGAAGAGCGGCTTTGTTCCATGCTGCGGCGCTATGAAGTGGTACGTAGCAGCGTAGAGGCGATAGAGGCTGTACTCGCGTCCGGAGATACAGTTAGGCCGTCTTCCTCGCAGGGTGAGATTAGGCGGGCAAAAGCGTTTGTCGCGCTGGGCTGCAATTATAAGGAACAGGCTCGTCTTTGGTACGAAATGCAGATAATGCTGGGTACAGGCGCGCTTAAAACGAGGCAAAGGTAACGGTTATGAAATATACGGCGATCATCCTGATAAGTTTTTTCCTGGGAGGCCTGCCGTCCTTGTGCGCCAATGCGGAATTACAGCGCTACCCGGAGAAGACAATAATGACCCGCTACAGAAACGCTTTCCAAGGAGCCGCCGCCGCCGGCAGGCGCTTGGCTGCAAGCCTTCGGATAAAGGAAAGCGGTGCGCCGGCGCTCAGGGCGCACGAGAATTTTACCGCCGAGCTGGAGGAGCTGCTTAAAGTGATAGACGAATTGTACTCAGGCTATAAAAGCGTCGGGGTAACGCTGGAGGCCGCGGAAGAACAGCTCAAGCGAGCCGACGCGCAACTGGCCCGCATAGAAGAGGAGCAGAGCAGCAAGCTGGCGGGTAGTAAAGACGCGGAGAAATCAAAGCGGATCAAAAATTTCAAGGCACGGGTGGTAGAATTCCGGCGCCATTTAACGGCGCAGCGGCAGCTTATACGAAAGCAGCGGGCGGGATTGCTCCGGACAATGCAGGCCATGAAGACCAGACGTAAGGAAATAGCCGGCCTGGGGGCGGCAAAGAATATAAATATGAAGACGGGAAGGACCCTGAAAGGAGCGCGGTCTGCTAAAAAAAATCCATCGGCGGCTGTTAAGGTGCGTGTCGCTCCTGGTCAGTCAGCTATGGGGATCGCGCTGGCGAATAAAATAAGCTTCTCGCAGCTTATGCGCCTTAATCCCGCGCTTAAAAATAATCCCAACCGGTTATTGGCGAACACCGCGGTTCGGGTTCATTAAGCTAAGAGGGAAGGTATATTTCGGGGATACTTAGGGGTTAGTAAGCAGGCGGTCGGTCTGGTACACTATAAACAAGAAGGACGAGCGGCGAGGGAGAGGAAAAATAGACCCGTGAAAAAAGGAAAAATTTATGAAAACTATACTGAATATCCTGCCCATTCTGACCATCCTGATCATCCCGATGACCATCCCGGCGCCTGTCAAAGCGGCGGACCCGATCACTGTCTGCGGCGACGTTAAGGTGATAGACATGCTTTACAAGGACGCCGTACGTACAGGCGGGGAGGCAGAGAAAAAAAAGTTGGGTGCGACAGTATATCCCGTTGTACAATGCTTAACTAAAAGGAACGCTCTTCAGCCGTCTTCGCTGCGTGGGCCTTTCGCTATCGTTATAGAGACCTTGGCGGCCCTGCGCGGGGTCCCCATCAAGCTTGCCGCTGACTCCGAGATCGAGCCTGACCCGAAAGCTGCCGCCGCTTTTAACAGCCGCGGGTATGCGTACAACAATCTTAAGCAATATGAAAAGGCGATAGCGGACTATGACAAGGTTATAGAACTGAACCCCAACGATGCCGCCGCTTACAGCCACCGCGCGTATGCGTATAACAACCTTAACCAATACGACAAGGCTATTGCCGATTGTATAAAAGCCATTGAACTTGATCCTAAAGCGGCTATTGCCTATAACAACCGCGGGTATGCCTATAAAAATCTCAAACAATACGATAAGGCATTAGCGGATTATGACAAAGTTATTGAGCTTAACCCGGAAGCCGACGAGGCCTATAACAATCGCGGTGTTGTTTATAATAGTATGAAGCAATTCAAGAAAGCGATAGCTGACTGTTCTAAAGCCATCGAGTTGAACCCTAATAATGCGGCGGCCTATAACAACCGGGGGTATGCGTACAGCAACCTGAAGAAATACTCTAAGGCAATTAAGGATTGTTCTAAATCCATAAAACTTAATCCGCAAGTAGCTATTGCTTATAATACCCGGGGGTATATATACAACAGTCTTCGGAAATATGACAGGGCGATAGAGGATTGCTCTAAAGCTATTGAATTGAACCCTAACGATGCCGCGGCCTATAACAACCGGGGGTATGCGTTAAACAATCTCAAGCAATACGCCAGGGCGATAGCCGACTATAATAAAGCTATTGAATTGGACCCGAAAGCTGCCGCTGCGGAGGACAACCGCAGGCAGGCTTATTACGCGCTCAAGTAAAGTATTGAGCTTACCCCGCAGCAAGAACAAGCGGGAATGTTTCTGCGGAAATAAAGGAGAGATGATTATGGCTGCTCAATTAACAACCAACTCTTGCAAGGTGCCTGTGTCGTGCCTTTGTGGCGTGGATTTTGCGGGGCTGGCGGCGACGGCGCTATTGCTGGTTATCAGCATTGTGTTTATATATTCTTCGACAAGCGGTATAGGTTTGCTTAATTTTGGCAATCCGGCTTATTATTTCCATAAGCAGATTAGCTTTGTTTTGGGAGGTATTATCTTGGCTGCTTTAGCGGCCCGGTATCACCTTGTACTTTGTGCCGGGGTCTGGCCGCTGTGCCTACTCGGCGGAGCCTGGGCGCTGCTGCTCCTGCCGCTCTTTTTTAAGATAGCCCCCGGCGGTTATCAGGCTTCGGCTTTTGCCGGCCCGGCGCTTATTTTGTTTTTATCAGCCAGCCTGGCGGGGAAAAAGGAAAACACTGGGATCAGCGCCTATCTCTTACCCCTGTTGGCGCTTGGCGTGACTTTGCTCCTGCTTGTGCTGGGGGGTGCTCTCGGCGCTGCGTGCGTAGTGTTTATTACGGCGCTATTTATATTAGTCGCCGGTGGTGTGTCGAAAAGATTTGTTGTCTCCGTTATTTCTGCGATTGTGCTTTGCTTTATTTCGGAATTGGTAAGATATCCCTACAGATGGAGCCGTCTGTTGGCGTTTCGGGACCCCTTAACAAGCGGTTATCAAACTGCGATGTCTGAAAAATTCCTCTTTTCAGGCGGGCTGTTTGGAAATGTCCCTGCCGTAGACATGTCGAACCTTCCTGGCTTTTACTCGGACTTTGGTTTTTCCGGATTTGCGGCTAACCTCGGCTGGGCAGCGGCGTTGGTAGCTGTGGTAGCTGTAGGGGTCCTGGTGTTTCGTGCTTTGCGGTTGGCGCAGAGCGCCGGCTCCCCGATGGAAAAATTGCTGGCGAGTGGCACCGGTTTTTATATCGGCTTGCAGGCGGTGCTCCACTTAGTTAAATGCTTCGGATTCATTCCGCCCAATAGCATTCCTTTCCCGCTGCTCTCTTACGGCGGCGGCGAACTTTTATCGGTTCTGTTTCTGTTAGGAATTTTAGTCGGGATCAGCAAACGGAGAATAGACCATGTCCGCTAAAAAAATGGGTGCGACCTGGTCTCTTAAAGGGTATTTCCCCCGCTTTAACGGGCCGGATATGTTGATCTTTGTAAATAAACTCTCGGCGGATATTACGTATGTTCTAGAGAGAGCCGCCGGGCTGGGCGTATTGTCGGAGGAGACAGCCGACGAGTGGGAGACGCTGGTCCTTATTGGCGAAGACTGCGCGGCGCGGCTCCGCCACCTTGCCTCCTTTGTCATTTGCCTGGAGGCCGTGCACAACGATGCCGGCGAATACCAGGCGAGAATAAAAAATATCGGGAGGCTTTGCTTGTTCTCGGAATTTGAGGTGGATCTGCGGCGTGCGTTTACAGGGGAGAGTGAGAAATTCTTCAGGGAATTTCTTAGGCGTGAGGCACTTGCGCCGATAGCCTATTATCTGCGGCGTATCCGGGTACAGGCCGGATTTTCCATGTCGCCGGCGGAGGAGAAGCTTGCCGATGAGCTGGATGCTTGCAGGTCGAATAACTGGGCAGCGCTGTACAAAAAAATAGCCGATAAACTGATGTTCGAAATGGCTTGGCCGGATGGGCGGAAGGAAAAAATGTCCCTGGGCCGGGGCTACTTCTTCATGGCGGACGCCGACCGCAAAGTTAAAGAGGCGGCTTACGAGGGTGTCAGCCGCGCCTGGGCGTCGATAGAGGATATCTGCGCGGCCGCGCTCAACGCTATCGCTGGTACCCGGCTGACGCTGAATAAGCGCAGGGGAGTGGCTGATTTTCTGGACGTGCCGCTGTTCGGCGCCGGCATCAGCCGGCAAACCATAAATGCGATGTCCATAGCCGTTCATGATAATCTTGGGACAGCCAGGGAGATCTTGCTGGCTAATGCCCGGAGTATGGGGCGCAAAGGATTGTGCCATTATGAGCGCAGCTCTCATGTGAAGATGACGGGTGATGTGCCGTTCACGTGGGCAGAAGCTACGGATAAAGTTTCTGTATCATTTGATTCCGCTTACCCCGCGCTCGGGAGGTATTTCCGCCAGTTCTTGAAAAACCGGTGGCTTGAATCAGCGGGGCGCGGGAAGCATACAGGGGCTTTTTGCACTAGCTCGACCGTGTCAAAAGAAGAACGGGTTTTTTTTAGTTTTAGGGGTAGACTTCGCGATCTTAACACAATCGCGCATGAAATCGGACATGCCTGGCATGATCACCTGAGGCATGAGATTAGGTTTAGGGCTTACGAAGCTCCTGTGACACTTAATGAAACGGCGGCGATATTTGCCGAGCGGATTCTGGCTGACCAGTTTATCGCCGATAAAAACATCAGCGATGAAAAAAAACTTATCTTATTGTGCGATGACCTGGGATGGGCCGCCAACTTTATTCTTGACGTTACAACGCGGTTCGAGTTTGAGAAAGCTTTTTACGAAGAGCGGATGACAGGGGAGGTTTCTGTCGAGCGGCTTAAGGCGTTGATGACCGGAGCGCAGCGCCGGATATATGGCGACGCGCTAGAACCGGGCGGGGAGGACCCCCTGTTATGGGCTTCCACATGCAACTATTACGGCACTATTGTCCCCTTCTTCAATTTTCCGTACACCTTCGGCTTTCTTTTTGCATCTGCTCTCTTTTCGAGGTTTAAAGTAGAAGGCGAGGTTTTTCTTCCCAAGTATGAAACTTTCCTTCGCCTGGCGGGCACCGATACTGTGGAGAACCTGGCCCGTGAACACTTCGGGTTTGATCTGGGCGATCCTTCGTTTTGGTCCGCCCCTTTCAAAGACCTAGAGGCGTCGGTGGCGCTCTATAAAAAATTGCTCGAATCTGTAGCCGGAACCGGCGTTAATCCTTAAGTAGCACCTCATACGCCGGATGTCCCTGCTTTATGCCGGCGGCGGCGAACTTTTATCGGTAATGTTCCTGATAGGCATTTTAGCCGGGATCAGTAAAAGGAGAATAGACTATGTCAACTAAAACTAAGGGTGCGACCTGGTCTCTTAAAGGGTATTTTCCCCGCTTTAACGGGCTGGATATGTTGGCCTTTATATATAAACTCTCCGAAAATATTACGCATATTCAAGAGAGAGCCGCCGAGCTGGGCGTGTTATCGGCGGAGACCGCCGACGAGTGGGAGCAGCTTATCCTTATAGGCGAAGACTGCGCGGCGCGGCTCCGGCACCTCTCCTCCTATGTCGGTTGCCTGGAGGCCGTGCACAACGATGCCGGTGAGTACCAGGCGAGAATAAAAAATACCGGGGGGCTTAGCCTGTTCTGGGAATTTAAGGTGGATCTGCGGCGTGCATTTACAGGGGATGGCAAATTCTTCCGGGCATTCATTAAGCGGGAGCAGCTCGCGCCGATAGCCTATTATCTGCGGCGTATCCGCGTAGAGGCCGGATTTTCCATGTCGCCGGCGGAGGAGAAGCTTGCCGATGAGCTGGATGCTTGCAGGTCGTATAATTGGGCGGAGCTGTACAAGAAAATATCCGATAAACTGGAGTTCGATATGGCCTGGCCGGATGGGCGGAAGGAAAAAATGCCCTTAGACCGGGGCCACCTGCTTATGGCGGACGCCGACTGCAAAGTAAAAGTAGCGGCTAACGAGGGAGTTACCCGTGCCTGGGCGTCGATAGAGGACATCTGCGCGGCCGCGCTCAACGCCATGGCCGGAACCCGGCTGACGCTGAATAAGCGCAGGGGAGTGGCCCATTTTCTCGACGTGGCGCTGTTCGGCGCCGGCATCAGCCGCCAAACCATCGAGGCGATGTCCGAAGCCGTTCATGATAATCTTGGAACAGCCAGGGAGATCTTGCTGGCGAATGCCCGGAGTATCGGGCGTAAAGGATTGTGCCGTTATGAGCGCTACGCTCATATGAAGATGAAAGGTTATGTGCCGTTCACTTGGGCAGAGGCTACGGATAAAGTTTCCGCGGCATTTGATGCAGCCTGTCCCGCGCTCGGGAGGTATTTTCGACAGTTCCTGAAAGACCGGTGGCTTGAATCAGCGGGGCGCGGGAAGCGTACAGGGGCTTTTTGTACTAGCTCGACCGTGTCAAAAGAAGAACGGGTGTTTTTTCGTTTTGGGGGTAGACTTAGCGATCTTAACACGATCGCGCATGAGATCGGGCATGCTTGGCATCACCACCTGAGGCATGAGATGAGGTTTTGGGCTAGCGAAGATCCCGTGACGCTTTCTGAAACGGCGGCGATATTTGCCGAGCGGATTCTGGCTGACCAGCTTATTGCCGATAAAAATATCAGCGATGAAAAAAAACTTGCCATATTGAACGATGACCTGGGCTGGGCCGCCAACTTTATTCTTGATGTTACGGCGCGGTTCGAGTTTGAGAAAGCTTTTTACGAAGAGCGGATGACCGGGGAGGTTTCTGTCGAGCGGCTTAAGGCGTTGATGACCGGGGCGCAGCGCCGGGTATATGGCGACGTACTTGAACCGGGCGGGGAGGACCCGCTGTTATGGGCTTCCACGAGCAAGTATTACGGCACTTCTGTGCCCTTCTATAATTTCCCATATACCTTCGGTTTTCTATTTGCGTCCGCTCTCTTTTCGAGGTTTAAAACGGTAGGTGAGGCTTTTCTTCCTAAGTATGAAGCTTTCCTTCGCCTGGCGGGCACCGATACTGTGGAAAACCTGGCCCGTAAACACTTCGGGTTTGATCTGGGAGATACTTCTTTTTGGTCCGCCCCTTTCAAAGACCTAGAGGCTTCGGTGGCGCTCTATAAAAAACTGCTCGAATCGGAAGCAGGAACCGGCGTTAATCCTTAAGCAGCACCTCATACGCCGGATGTCCCTGCTTTATACCGGCGCCGGTGAACATTTCGCGTATATCTTTTGCCCGGCATTGGATACGGTTTATAAAGTAGGTGCATGCTCCGGGCAGTGTTTGTTTTACGAAGGTGAGGGTGTCCTCGTTGTGGTACAATTTCCGCGATTTATTGTCGAAAGTGACGGCGATGTAAGTTCTCGAGGGGGGGGTGTCGCCGCTGTCTTCCTGATTTTGTGCCGGCTCCCCGCTTTTCTCCGCTGCGGGGGCGTCGGTGTCTTCCGATAGCAAGATATTGTGCCAAGGGTGCCCCGGCGGGATTCCGGCTGACAGGAGCAGCGTGTAGACCCGCTCGCGGTTGCAGGGGCCGCCGGCGGCGGTAAAGTCGTAGTTGCCGGCGGGGGTTATTTTTTTTGTTATTGTTTGCCGGCCTACCAAGGGAGCGATAAAGATCAATTCGACTTTTATTATGCTTTCTGCCGGGTTTTTCGAGGGCGACATGGTTAGAGTATGGGGGATAATACCGCGTTTGTCAATGCGGGCCAGTACCGCCTAAGGGAGTGCCTTTTTTCTTTAAGTTTGGTAATATATAGGTATACGGTGCGGTGGCCAAGTGGTAAGGCGAGAGTCTGCAAAACTCTTATTCGTGGGTTCGATTCCCACCCGCACCTTTTCTTTTTTTTAATCCGGAGGATAGGGGGAAAGCCCCCTCGACCGCTATGCACCTCAGCAGATTAGCCCTGTCTCTCGGCCAGTCGGCCACGCTCAAATTAAACGAATTAGCCAATAACCTCAAAGCCGAGGGCAAGCCCGTGGTGCACCTGGGCGGCGGCGAGCCCGAAGAAAAAATACCCGGCGGCGCTTTCGAAGAGAGCTGTAAGCTGCTGGACGGCGGCTTTGTGCGCTATACCCCCGTTTCCGGTACGGCACCCCTTAAAAAAGAGATAGCGGCCTATACGGAGCGGCATTACGGCGTAAAGCCCGGACCTAAAAATATCGTGGTGGCTTCCGGCGCCAAGCAGGCTATTTATAATTTTCTTATTTCCGTGGTGGACCCCGGAGACCAGGTGATCTTTCCGGCGCCTTACTGGGTGAGCTACCCGGAGATGGTGCGCCTGGCCTACGGCACGCCCGTTATAGTGCGGCCCCGCGCCGGCGAGCTGCTGGTTTCGGCGGAGGACATCGAGTCGCACCTTACCAGCAGCACCAAAGCCATCCTGCTCAACAGCCCTAATAACCCGTCCGGCCAGGTTTATCCCGAAGGCTTCATCCGCGAGCTGGTGGAGATCTGCGAGGGCCGCAATATCTATCTGCTGATGGACGATATCTACAACCGGCTGGTGTTCGACGGGCTTAAGGCGCCGTCGGCTTATGATTTTTCGAAGCGGCCGCTGAACGAGTCCGTGATAGTTTCAATCAACGGTGTTTCCAAAAGTTTCTCCATGACCGGCTTCCGCATCGGCTGGAGCGTGGCCAATGAGGCGCTGACGCAGGCCATGGTGAAGGTGCAGGCGCAGGTTTCTTCCTGCCCATCCGCGCTGAGCCAGGCGGCCGCCGCGGGCGCGCTGCGCGAAGGGGACGGTTTCTCGGACACCCTGCGCGCGGGGCTAGAGAAGAAGCGCGACGTGATGGTGGCGGAGCTTTCCAAGCTTAAGAAGGTGAAGCTGCACAAGCCGCAGGGCACTTTCTACAGCTTCCCAGATTTCAGCGCCTATGAGCAGGATTCCACCAAGCTTTCCGCGCTGCTGCTGGAGAAAGCTCTGGTCGTGACCGTGCCCGGCGTGGAATTCGGCCTGGAGGGCCATCTGCGCCTGAGCTACTGCGGGTCCGAGCAGGACATTATCGAAGGCGTGGCGCGCATCCGCAAGATTTTGGATTGACCCGGCGGTGAGGCGGGGGCGGGACAAGAGTATTGACAGTCCCAAGGGAAAATAGGTTATATGTAGGTGTAATTTGAAGAGAGACCTTAAGGAGGAAGTACAATGCCCGCAGCTAAAGCAAACTCGAAGTTCATGGCCCCCGTAACCCCTAACGACACCCTGAGCGACATAATCGGCGCGAAGCCGGTTCCCCGCACCGAGATCGTTAAGAAACTCTGGGTGTACATAAAGAAAAACAACCTGCAGGACAAGAAGAACAGGCGCAACATCAATGCCGATGAGAAGCTTCTGAAGCTTTTCGCCGGTAAGAAACAGATCAGCATGTTCGACTTGGCTGGTGTCATCGGCAAGAACATAAAGAAATAAGCCGGTAATTCACAGGTTAACGCCGTCCGTGTCAAAAGCGGGCGGCGTTTTTCATTCTAGTGTAGTGTCTCGCAAATGGCTTTACTTTTGACTGACCGATTTTGGGCTTAGGCCCTTAGGCCCAGACCCCGCTGGGCCTATCAGGGATTGACATTCGTCAACTCGTACCCCATAATATAGATGTATGAAACGCAGGATGCTGACCTTAACTCTTCTGGCCGTGACCGCCTTGGGCGGGAGCGCGGTCCTGCGCGCCGAGACTAACAGGCGCAACGCGGATATTATTCCCGCTTCTATCTACGGCACTGATGACAGGCAGGACTATTATGCGGCCGACAGGACGATGAAGAAGTTCGCCGAATCCACCGTGGCGCTGTTCCCCGATACGGTCATCCCCAGGGACGAGGCCACCGGCGGCTACAAGCTTAAGAGCCTTAATTTAAAGGGCAAGTATAATCTGCAGGACGGGGAGCGCTTCGCGGACCAGCCGGTCGGAGCCTACTGCTCGGGCGTGCTGGTGGGCGAGGATATGGTGCTTACCGCCGGCCATTGCTTCAGGCCCGACCCCCGCGGCGGACCCTGCGAGAGAGTTAAGCTGGTTTTCGGCTATGCTGTGACAGGCGCCGGGGAAATGCCCTCCTCTTTCCCGGCTGAGAACGTTTATTCCTGCAAAGCGGTGATAGCGCAGAAGGTGCAGAACGACGGCGCGGATTATGCCCTGGTAAAGCTGGACCGGAAGGTGAGCGGCCGCTACCCGCTGGCGATAAACCGCGGCAATATCGGCCGGACGACGCAGCTGGCGGTCATAGGGTACCCGAGCGGCCTGCCCGTTAAAGTGGCTACCAATGGCAGCGTGCGCAGCATTTCCGGCAAAGGCTTTTTTGTGGCGGACCTGGACACTTTCGGCGGTAATTCGGGGAGCCCGGTCTTCAATCTTCAAACTCTTAAGATAGAGGGGATACTGGTGCGCGGCGGCGTGGATTATGTGTACGATTCCAGCCCTACCGTGTCGGAGGATCCGCGCAATCCTTATGCCCACGCCCCGGGCCGGGCCAATGTCTATTCCCAGGACGGCGGCCGCGGCGAGGATGTCACTATGATAAGGGAAGTGCAGGCCCTTATTCCGCAGACCGAAATGGAGAGGTACCTGGACGAGATGCAGCGCCAGAAAGCGGCGCAGGGTAACCCGGCCAGGCCGGCGCCCGCGATCTATATGCCCGGCCAGAATACCGGGCCGCAGGTGCAGCCCGCCATCTATTACGGGCCGGAGCCATCCGCGCCCGAACCTGTAGAAATTTAAAATTATTTGGAGCTTCCGGGCTTAGCCCGGGCACGGGCCGGTCATGGGGTTGCCCATTCAGCCGCGCAGGAACCGTTGCGCGGTTCCCCCCGAAGCGGGGCCCCCCTCCCCAAAGCGGCTTCAGAGCAACCCCATGCCCGGCCCTTGGCAGTTTCACGTTCGGCAAATGTAATTACTTTAGTCTTTTCTGCGGTCCATTGTGTAATGGATCTTGTCGGCGGTTTTGGCGGCTTTTTTAAGCTCGGTGCCTATATTGCTCACCTGCGCGAAGGAGTGGATGGGGCGGGTGTGGTTGTGGACTATTCCTATCGAAATTGAAAGCAAGGGGAATTTTCTGATATTGCCCTGCCGGTCGGTGGAGACTATGCAGCCGCGGTCCCTGTCCGACTTGCTGTAAAAGGAGGGGGCTATTTCGTAGAAGGAGCCGACTATGCGTTTGGCCAGCTCTTCCGCGCCCTTGAAGCCGGTGACTACTATAAAGTCGTCCCCGCCGATGTGGCCTATAAAATCTTCCGAATTCTCGTTCTGGATGGTGAGCTTCACCAGCAGATTGGCGGTGGCTTTTATCACGCGGTCCCCGGCTTCGAACCCGTAGGTGTCGTTATACGCCTTGAAGTGGTCCAGGTCCAGGTAAAGCACCGCGAATTCCCCGCCCTTCTGGATCTCGCGCTCCACGCGCGCCTGGATGGAAGGGTTGCCGGGCAGCTTGGAGAGCGGGTTGGTGTCCAGGACCTGCTTGTTGCGCTTCAGTATCATCCGGATGCGGGCCACCAGCTCGTCGGTGTCCACCGGCTTTATAAGATAATCGTCTATCCCCATGCTGAGGCCCTTGAGCTTGGTGTGTTTTTCGCCGAAGGCGGTGACGATGATGATCGGGATATGCGCGAAAAGCGGGTTGTTCTTCAGGTCCTGCGCCACCGCCAGCCCGTCTTTGCGCGGCATATTATAGTCCAGCACGATGATGTCGGGGTTGGTCTCGAAAACCGCGGCCATGGCCTCTACGCCGTCGCTGGCCGTGACCACCTCGAAGCCGGCGGCCTCCACCATCTCCTTCATCAGCATCAGCAGCTCGGTCTGGTCGTCCGCCATCAGCACGCGCGGGCGGACCGCTTTCTTCGGTTCGGCGTAGGCGCCGTCCGGCGAGGTCTGTTCCTCTATAAGCTTTAAGAGCAGATCGCCCGGGATCTCGCGCGCCACTATTTCGGGCAGGCCGGTGAGGATGCCGCGCTCCTGGTAATTTTCCAGGCGCAGCGCGCTCAAAATTATTACCGGCACCTGCGCGGTGTCGGCCGCCGCCCGCAGCTCGGCCAGCACGGCGAAGCCGTCCCTGCCGGGCAGCAGCAGGTCCAGCAGAAGCACATCGGGCCGCTCCGCGCGCAGCCGGTCCATGACCCGGAGCGGATCGCTCTCCGTCAGCGCCCGGTAGTTATTCGCCTCCAGGAACAGCTTGAGCAGGTCGGAAAATTCCGCGTCGCCGTCGGCTACCAGCGCGGTCAGCTGGCGCCCCTGCCGCGGCGGCGCGGCTTTCAGCAGGGCGGTCTTGAGCGCCTCGAAATCGACCGGCTTGGTGAGGTAGCCCGCCACCGCGGCGGCGGGGCCGGTGACGAGGCCGCTGTCCGGAGTCTGCGAGAAGATGATCACCTTCTGCGCCTCGGTGAAAGGATTTTTCTTAAGCTCGCTGAGGAACTCCAGGGGGTTGAAGGCCCGGATCAGGATATTGAGGATGAGCAGATCGGGCTTCCAGTTCTGCACGGCGCTCATCGCCTGCGGGTAATCGGCGACGGTCTGGGTATTGTAGCCGCGGCCCTCCAGAAAAGAGGTCAGGGCGCGCGCGGCGGCTTCGTCGGTGTCCACGAGCAGCAGCTTTTTTCCCGGGCCGTCAGTCATAGAAATGATTTTATCATTTTTAAATAGTAGAATTCTTTGCATGGCGGACAAAGAAAATTACTGGAATTACGCGCAGATAGGGCTGGAGCTGGCCGTGGCGGTGCTGCTGGGCTTCTGGGGCGGCTACTGGCTGGATAAAAAACTGGGCACCGCTCCCTGGCTTATGCTGGGCGGCGCGGCCGCCGGGCTGGGCGGGGGGTTTTATCTGGTGGTGCGGGAGCTCTTGCCTGAAAACGGGGGGCGCGTTGATAAATAGCATACCGGCGGTTGTACTTTGTGGGGCGGCTCTCGGCGCTTTGAGCGGCTGGGGCTCGCGGCTGGCGCTGAAGAAAGTCCTCGATTCCTCCGATAAGGTCTTTTATCTGGTTTTCACGTCGGGATTCTTCCTGCGTTTCGCGCTGCTGCTCGCGGCGATTTGCGTGCTGCGCCATGAAAAAGTTATACTTACAATCTCGTTTACGGGTTCCTTTATCCTGGTTCAGATGGCATTTGAGGCGTTTCCGCTGAAACATAATGGGATTAAAAGAAATTCTTGAGCACCACATCGTAGATAAAATCTGGTCGTGGGTAGTCCTGGGCCCGCTCAGGCTCCCCGTCTCCAAGCATCTGCTGATGATGGGGATCGCCTCGCTCATCCTCCTGATAGTTTTTCCGCTCATCATCCGCAGCCGCTCCGCCGCCCTGGCCCCCTTCCGCGCCCTGATAGAGATCATCGTGCTGTTCCTGCGCGACGAGGTGGTGGAACCGAACCTCGGCCACAAGGGCCGGGCTTATATGGGTTATTTTTCCACCCTGTTCTTCTTTATTCTGGTCCTTAACCTGCTGGGCCTGGTGCCGTACGGCGCCACGGCCACCGGCAACCTGGCCGTTACGGCGGGGCTCGCGCTTACCACCTTCGCCCTCGTGAATTTCGCCGGCATAAAGGAGCAGGGGTTTTTCGGCTATTTCAGCCATATAGTGCCCAAGGGCGTGCCGGTCTGGCTTTACCCGCTGCTTTTCCCCATCGAGCTGATCGGCCTGCTGACCAAGACCTTCGCGCTCTGCATCCGTCTTTTCGCGAACATGATAGCGGGGCATATAGTGATACTGGCTTTCATAAGCTTCATTTTCATCTTCGGCTCGCTCAGCGCGGTAGTGGGGTTCGGAGTGGCGCCGATCTCGGTCGGGCTGGTGCTGTTCACGCTGCTGCTGGAGCTGTTCGTGGCCTTCCTGCAGGCCTATGTTTTCGTGTTCCTGACGGCGATCTTCACCGGCGCCGCGATGCATCCGCATTAAATAAAACCGCGGGTCGGGAGTCGGGGACCCGGGCGGGAAAATTTGGAAGGCTGATTTACAGGATATTAAACGGAGGTAGCACACAATGAACGATATGACATTCCTCGGACTCGGTTACATAGGCGCGGGTTTAGGCGCCGGCCTCGTGCTTATAGGCGCCGCCCTCGGCATAGGCAAGCTGGCCGCCGCCGCCCTTGAAGGCACCGCCCGGCAGCCCGAAGCGGGCCCCGCGCTGCGCACCACGATGATCATCGCCGCCGCCCTCATCGAAGGCCTCGCGTTCTTCGGGCTGGTCATCTGCCTGCTGGCCGTGATGAACTTCGCGATGCCCAAGAGCGAAGCCGCCCCGGCCGCCGCGCAGACCGAAGCGCATAAATAACCGCAGCCGCCAGTGGCCGGCAGCCCAGTCACCAGTACGACAACTGGTGACCCGGCAGGCTGGCGACCTTTCCCGATCGGGGATCTGGAGTTACCTATGGAAGCATTGATTAGGCCGGAATTCGGCCTGATGTTTTGGACGATACTCTGCTTTGCGCTGCTGGTGCTGCTGCTGTCTAAGACGGCCTGGCGGCCGCTGATGCACGCGGTGGAGGAGCGCGAGCGCGCCCTGAAGCACGACCGGCACGCGGCGGAGACCGCCCGCGCGGAGGCCGAAAAAATAAAATCGGAGCTGGACGCCCAGCTCTCCGGGCTGAAGTCCGAGATACAGCGCCGCATGGACGAGGCCAGGCTTTCCACGGATAAAGAGCGGGAGCTGCATATAGAGGAAGCCCGCCGGAGCGCCGGCATAATCGTGGAGGCGGCCAAGCGGGAGATAGAGGCGCAGAAGATCGAGGAGGCCCGCGAGCTCAGGACCAAGGTGGCGGAGCTTTCCGTAATGGCGGCCGAGCGGATATTGATGCACCAGCTGGACCACCGGACCAATACGGACCTGGCGTCGAAGTACCTGGCCGAGCTCGAAAAAGACAAGCCGGAGCTTAAGCTGGAGAACTGATGGACTCAAGCGCCAAAATACTCGCCAAGCGTTATGCCAGGGCCTACATGGGCCTGGACGATAAAGTTTTCGGCGCCGCGCTGGAGGCCGCCGCCGGCGTAAAGATCGACGGCCTGCGCCGGCTCCTGGAGGCCGTCCGCCCGCATCTCAGAACGCTGACGCATCCGGCCGTGAACAGCGGCGTAAAGCTGGAGGCGCTGGCCGCCATGCTCGGCGCGGGGAAGTTCGGCCTGGCCGCCGATTTCGCCGGCCTGCTGGTGCGGCAGGGGCGCTTCGGGCTCATCGAGGAGATACTGAAGGAGTGCCTGAGCCTGAACGACGGGTTCTGCGGCGTGATCCGCGCCGAGGTGAGCAGCCGCTACCCGCTTTCCGAGGGGGAGCTTAAACGGATAAACGCGCTGCTGGCCGGGCCGGCGGGCAAGAAAATTATTCTGCGCGGCGTGCTGGCGGAGCGCGTGCTGGGCGGCTTTGAAATTAAAGTCGGCGACACTCTGATAGACGCCACGGTGCGCGGCAAGCTTAAAGCCCTGCGCGCCGGACTTATTAACGGCTAGCGGCCCGGCCGCCGGGCCGGCTAAAAGGATCTTATGATACGACCGGAAGAAATCACAGAAATTATTAAAGGGCGGATAGAGAAATTCATTCCCGAGGCGGAGCTGTCCGAAACCGGGCAGGTGCTCCAGATGGGCGACGGCATCGCCCGCGTCTACGGCCTGAGCAGCGCGGTGATCGGCGAGCTGGTGGAATTCGAGGGCGGCGTTTCGGGCATGGTGCTCAATATCGAGCGCGAGAACGTCGGCATCGTGATCATGGGCGAGGACGCCCTGATCAGGGAGGGCGACCGCGTGAAGCGGACCAACCGCGTCGTGGACGTCCCGGTGGGCCCCGAGCTGATCGGCCGCGTAGTGGACCCGCTCGGCAATCCTATCGACGGCAAAGGCCCGATAAACGCCAAGAAAAGGCGCCCGGTGGAAGTTATCGCACCCGGCGTGCTGGAGCGCGCCCCGGTCAGGGAGGCGCTGCAGACCGGCATCAAGGCTGTGGACGGCATGATCCCGATAGGCCGCGGCCAGCGCGAGCTTATCATCGGCGACAGGCAGACCGGCAAGACGGCCATCGCCATCGACGCCATAATCAACCAGAAAAAAGAGCCGGCTGACAAGCGCCCTATCTGCATCTACGTCGCCATCGGCCAGAAGGAATCCACCGTGGCCCGCGTGGTAAAGATCCTGGAAGAGAACGGCGCCATGGAATATTCCATAATCGTATCCGCCAGCGCCTCGCAGCCCGCCTCCCTGCTTTACCTCGCGCCTTATTCCGGCTGCGCCATCGCCGAAGGCTTCCTCTGGGAAGGGCGGCACGCGCTGATAATTTACGACGACCTTTCCAAGCACGCGCAGTCCTACCGCCAGATGTCTTTGCTGCTGCGCCGCCCGCCGGGCCGGGAAGCCTACCCCGGCGACGTGTTCTATCTCCACTCGCGGCTCCTGGAGCGCGCCTGCAAGCTTTCCGAGAAGAACGGCGGGGGCTCTATCACGGCCCTGCCCATCATCGAAACCCAGGCCAACGACGTGACGGCCTATATCCCGACCAACGTCATCTCCATCACCGACGGGCAGATCTACCTGGAGCCCTCCCTTTTCCATTCCGGCATCAGGCCGGCGGTCAATGTGGGCATCTCCGTGTCGCGCGTCGGCAGCTCGGCCCAGATAAAGGCCATGCGCCAGGTGGCGGGCCGGCTCCGGTCGGACCTGGCCCAATACAACGAGCTCGCCGCTTTCGCGCAGTTCGGCTCCGACCTCGACAAGTCGAGCATGGACCAGCTCAAGCGCGGCGAGCGCCTGGTGGAGCTGCTGAAGCAGGGGCAGTTCAAGCCCATGCCCGTAGAGGAGCAGGTGGTGGCGTTCTTCGCCGGCACCCGCGGGCATCTGGACGGCATCGAGCTGCCCAATGTCAAAAAATTCGAGACCGACCTCCTCAGGTTCGTGAAGGACAAGTACTCGAACCTCCTGGCCGACATCGCGCTGAAAAAACAGCTGGATGAGGACCTCGAGAGCAGACTGACGAACACGATAACGGAGTTTAAGAAGAATTTCGTTTAAGGACCTTCATGAAATACCTGGTCACCGGCGGCGCCGGCTTTATCGGATCCAACCTGGCTTTCACCCTGGTGGAGGAGCGCAGGGCGGAGGTGGTGGTCCTTGATAATTTCTCGTCCGGGAATTTCAAGAACCTGCTCAACTTCAAAGGCGACGTGCTCGCCTACGACATCCTGGGCCGCGACTGGTGGGACAAGACCGGGAAAGTGGACGCTATTTTTCATGAGGCCGCCATCACCGATACCACCGTGCACGATCAAAAGAGGATGATGGAAGTGAACGTGGAGGGGTTCAGGAACATCCTGAGCTTCGCCCTCGAAAAAGGCGTCAAAAGGGTGGTCTACGCCTCTTCGGCCGGCGTGTACGGCAACGGCGAGTGCCCTATGAAGGAAGACCAGCCGCTCCTCCCCGAGAATGTTTACGGCTTCTCGAAGGCGATGATGGATAACGTGGCGAGGGAGTTCGCGGCCGCGCACGCGGAGATGAGGCTGGTGGGCCTGCGCTATTTCAACGTCTATGGGCCCCGGGAATATTACAAGGGCCACGCCGCCAGCATGATGTACCAGCTTTACCTGCAGATGAAGGCCGGCAAGCGGCCCCGGATCTTCAAGTACGGCGAGCAGGTGCGGGATTTCGTCTACGTCAAAGATATCGTGCGGGGCAATCTCAACGCGCTCGAAGCGGAAAAGTCCTGCGTCTGCAACCTGGCCAGCGGCAAGCCGGGGAATTTCAACGAGGTGGTCGAGGCGCTGAACAAGGCCATGGGCACGGACCTCGCGCCGGAATACTTCGACAACCCCTATAATTTTTACCAGATGAAGACCCAGGGCGATCTCAGGTACGCCAAGGCTTATCTGAACTACCGGCCGGAATGGAACCTCGAGAGCGGCATAGCCGACTATGTTAAAGAAATGAAGAAGAGCGGGCTGTGACGCGGCGGCGGGCGGCTAAAAATTTATGGCATCTTTAAGAGACATAAGAAAGCGCATCAAGTCCGTCAAAAGCATAAAGCAGATAACTTATGCCATGAAGATGGTTTCCGCGGCCCGCATCAAGCGGGCCCAGGGCGCCATCCTCGCTTCGCGGCCTTTCGCCGTTCATATGGAGGGCCTGATAGCCGACCTCTGCGCCGAGATGGAGGGCGGGGATTTCAAGAAGTCTCCGGCATATAAGCTGTTCGCTGAAAGGCCGCAGGCGGCAGCGGCGGGACTGGTGCTGATCGCCGGCGACAAGGGCCTGTGCGGCTCCTTCAATTCCAACCTCCTCAAGGCCGCGGCGGCCTGGCTCACGGAGAACCGCGGCCGGAAGCTGTACGTTATCTGCGTGGGCCGCAAAAGCCGCGACTTCATAAAAAGGCTTAAAGGCCTTAACCTCGAAATAAGCTACGAGATGGTCGGCGTCTTCCCTAAGGTCGGCTATGTCCACGCCGATATCCTGGCCGGGAACGTCCTTAAAGTGTTCGCGGGGAAAGACGTGCTCTCCGTGACGCTTATCTACAACGAATTTAAATCGATGCTGACGCAGCGCATTGTGCGGGAAGCTCTGCTGCCGCTCAAGCACCATATACTTAAAGTTTCCGGCGCCGCCGGCAGGAAAATGAGCGATTTTAGTTTTGAGCCGGAAAAAAAGTCGCTTCTGGAGGCGCTGCTTCCCAGGTATATCGGCGCCCAGCTGTACAGGGTCCTGCTTGAATCGCAGGCCGCGGAGCTGGCGGCGCGGATGAACGCCATGGAAGCGGCTTCGAAGAACGCTTCCGAACTGATAGACGGCCTTACGCTCAAGCTGAACAAGATGCGTCAGGCGATGATAACCACCGAGCTTAACGAGATTGTGAGCGGCGCGGAAGCGCTGGGCGGCTAGGGCGGAAGCGGAGGCTGGCCGCACACTTTGATATAGGAGTTTTCTTATGAACATCGGAAAGATAGTGCAGATAATAGGCCCGGTCATCGACGTGGAATTCAAACAGGGCGAACTGCCCCGGATCTTTAACGCCCTCAGGCTTACGTACAAGGACGAGGGGCAGGAAAAAACCCTGGTGGCGGAAGTGGCCCAGCACCTGGGCGACAATACCGTGCGCGCCATCACGCTGGGCACTACGACCGGCCTGAGCAAAGGCGTCGCGGTCCAGGACACCGGGGCGCCTGTCATGGTCCCCGTGGGCGAAGGGTGCCTCGGCCGCCTCGTCGACGTGCTGGGCGAGCCCAAAGATTCGCTGGGCCCGATAGATACCAAGGATTTCCTGCCTATCCACCGCGCCCCGCCCCCTTTGACCGAGCAGCGGACCGAGCCCGAGATCTTCGAGACCGGCATCAAGGTGGTGGACCTGCTGGCCCCGTTCATGAAGGGCGGCAAGATCGGCCTGTTCGGCGGCGCCGGCGTGGGCAAGACCGTGCTCATCATGGAATTCATCAATAACGTCGCCAAGGAACATCACGGCTATTCCGTTTTCGGCGGTATCGGCGAGCGCTCCCGTGAAGGCAACGACCTCTGGATGGACATGAGCAGCTCCAAGCTCGCCGACGGCAGCACGGTGCTTTCAAAGACCGCGCTGGTTTACGGGCAGATGAACGAGCCCCCCGGCGCCCGCGCCCGCGTGGGCCTTACGGCCCTGACCCAGGCCGAATATTTCCGCGACGCCAAGGGCAAGGACGTCCTGCTGTTCCTGGACAATGTGTTCCGTTACGTGCTGGCCAACGCCGAGGTTTCGGCCCTGCTCGGCCGCATGCCGTCGGCCGTCGGCTACCAGCCTACGCTGACCACCGAGATAGGCTGGCTGGAGGAGCGCATCACCTCCACCAAGAAAGGCTCCATCACTTCCATCCAGGCCGTCTATGTGCCCGCCGACGACCTGACCGATCCCGGCGTGGCCAACGTGTTCACCCACCTGGACGCCACCGTGGTCCTTTCGCGCCAGATAACCGAGATGGGCATCTATCCCGCCGTGGACCCGCTGGATTCCACGTCGAGGATACTGGACCCGAACGTGATAGGCGAAGATCACTATCAGACCGCGCGCGCCGTGCAGAAGGTGCTGCAGCGGTACAGGGAGCTGCAGGACATCATCGCCATCCTGGGCATCGACGAGCTTTCCGAAGAGGACAAGCTCACCGTGTTCCGGGCCAGGAAGATACAGAAGTTCCTGTCGCAGCCGCTTTTCGTGGCGGCGGCCTTCAACGACCGGCCGGGAAAATACGTGCCGCTCAAAGACACGCTCAGGAGCTTTAAGGAGATCCTCAGCGGCAGGCTGGACCATCTCCCCGAACAGCTGTTCTATATGGCCGGCAGCATAGACGAGGTGATCGAGAGGGCCGGCCAGCAGAAATAGTGTATGGAAAATAAACTTTTGCTCACTATTTTAACGCCTGAAAAAGCGGTGCTGACCGACAAGCCGGTGGATTTTGTCACCATCCCGGCTTTCGGCGGGGAAATGGGCGTGCTGCCGGGCCACGCGTCCTTCGCGGCGCAGATGAAGGAAGGCGTCCTGAAGTATAAAGAAGGGCATAAGGCGGAGTTCTTCTCGGTTTTGAGCGGCTTTGCCGAGGTGCACAGGAACAAGGTCCTGATCCTGGCAGAGGCGGCCGAGCTGGCAAAAGAAGTGAACGAGGAGCGCGCGCGCCAGGCCTATCAGAAGGCTAAGGAAGCTCTGGCGATGCGCGGCGCGGATCTGGCGCTCGACGAGGCCAGCGCGGCCCTGCGCCGCGCCGCCGTCCGGCTGAAGGTGGCCGAGTTCCGGCGCAAGCACAAGCCGTAGCGGCCCGCTCAAGCCGCATAAGAATACCCCGCCCGCGCGGGGTATTTTTTTAGGTGCAGGCCGGGTTTAGCTTGGCTACGGGCCGGTCATGGGGTTGCCCATTCAGCCGCGCAGGAACCGTTGGCCGTCTGATGGTAATATGAAAAGGGTGGCTTCCTTCCGAGAGGCTTAGTGGCGCTCTAAGCGCAAAGCCTTTTTGGATATCAGATATCCTACG
>CAIQNV010000043.1 GCA_903873295.1 uncultured Elusimicrobia bacterium | reverse complement strand
GGGGCCAATTCGTACCCAAACCGCGGTTTAATTCACTAAGGAGCACACGCGCATGAGCAAACAGATCCTTTCCGGAGTGAGGGTGCTTGACCTTACCAATGTATTGTCGGGGCCTTTCGCCACGCTGCACCTGGCGCTGCTGGGGGCCGAAGTCATAAAGATAGAGAATCCGAAAGACGGCGACCTGGCCCGCAAGCTGGGCGTGATGCCGGCCCTTAACGAACAGCTGATGGGCACGAGCTTCCTGGCCCAGAACGCCAATAAAAAATCCGTTACGCTTAACACCAAGACGCCCGAGGGAAAAGAAATATTCAAGAAACTCGTGAAGACCGCGGACGTGCTGGTGGAGAACTTCCGGCCCGACGTGATGGGCCGCCTGGGCCTCGGCTACGCCACCCTCGCGCAGATCAATCCCCGCCTGGTGTACTGCTCCATCTCCGGCTTCGGGCAGACCGGGCCTGACGCTTTCAAGCCAGCCTATGACCAGATCATCCAGGGCCTGAGCGGGGTCATGGACATCAACGGCGACGAGCGCCTTAACCCGCTGCGCGCCGGCTTCCCCGTCTGCGATACGGTGGGCGGCCTCAACGCCGCTTTCGCCATAATGGCGGCGTTATTCCACCGGGAGCGCAGCGGCAAGGGGCAGCTGATCGATATAGCCATGATCGACTCCATCATGCCTCTTATGGGCTGGGTGGCCGCGAACCTGCTCATAGCCGGCCAGAAACCGGTGCCGATGGGCAACGACAACTTCACAGCCGCACCCTCGGGCACGTTCAAAACCAAGGACGGCTACATGAACGTGGCAGCCAACAAGCAGGAGCAGTGGGAATCACTCTGCGACGTGGTCGGTGTGCCGGAACTGAAGACGGACCAGCGCTTCGAGAAGCGCGACATCCGCAAGAAGAACCGCAAACTGCTCACCCCGCTTCTCGAGGATAAATTCACGCAGCGCCCGACCGCTGAGTGGGTTGACCTCCTGAACGCCAAGGACGTACCCAGCGGCGCCATCCTGAACCTGGAAGCCGCCCTGAACCAGCCCCAGATAAAGCACCGGGCTATCCTGAAAGATGTTACGGAGAAAGGGATCGGGAATCTTAAACTGTTCGGCCTCGCGGCCCAGTTTTCCGATACGCCGGGCGAGCTTAACGCGCCGCCCCCGCGGCTTTCGGCCCACACGGCGGAAGTGCTGGCGGGCGTCGGCATAACGGAAGCGGAACTTGCGGCCCTGAAAGAGAAGAAAGTAATTTAGGAAAAGGAGAAACAACAAATGGGAATGACCTATGCACAGAAACTGCTGGCAAAAGCCACCGGCCAGCCGCAGGCGGCCGTAGGCGACGTGCTCGAGCCCGAAGTGAACCTGGCGATGTCGCACGAGAACGGCGCGCTGGTGATAAACCAATTCAACGAGATCTATGAAGGCACCGGCCGCGAGGCGAAAGTCTGGGACCCGTCGCGCATCGCCATCATTTTCGACCACCGCGTCCCGGCCGAGTCCTCCAAGACCGCCGGCAACCAGAAGAAGATCCGCGAGTTCGTGGGCAAGCAGGGAATAAAGAAATTCCACGACATCCGCGGCGATATCGGCGGCATCTGCCACCAGATACTGCCCGAGAACGGCTACGTGCGGCCCGGCTTCGTGCTGGTAGGCACCGACAGCCACACCACCACGCACGGCGCGCTGGGCGCGTTCTCGTTCGGAGTGGGCGCCACCGAAATGGCTTCGGTCTGGGCGTTGGGCAGGATACTCAACGTGGAAGTGCCGGCCACCATCAAGGTGGTGGTCAACGGAAAGCTCCCCGCGCATGTCTACGCCAAAGACCTGATACTTTACGTCATCGGCCGCCTGACCGCGCAGGGCGCCAACTACAAGGTGCTGGAATTCCACGGCGACACCATACGCAACATGCCCACCTCCGGGCGGCTGGTGCTGTGCAATATGAGCGTGGAAGCGGGCGCCACGTCCGGGCTGGTCCCGCCCGACGAGGAAACGCTGCGCTACTTGCGCGAGGAAGCCGGCGTTAAGGAAAAAGTGGAGATCTTCGGACCCGACGCCGACGCCGTCTACGACCATGTCCTGGAGATCGACGCGGCAAAGCTCGAACCGCAGATAGCCTGCCCGCACACGGTGGACAACGTAAAGCCCATCGGCGAGGTAAAGGGCAAGAAGCTCAACCAGATAGTGATAGGCTCCTGCACGAACGGGCGCCTGGACGACCTGGAAGTGGCGGCGAGAATACTGAAAGGCCGCCGCGTTGCGGACAGCACCCGCATGCTGGTGTTCCCGGCTTCGTGGCGCATCTACCATAAGGCCACGGACCTGGGCTACATCCAGGACCTTTCCCGCGCGGGCGCGGTGGTCTGCAACCCCGGCTGCGGGCCGTGCCTGGGCATACACCAGGGCGCGCTGGCCGATAACGAGGTCGCGCTGGCCACCACCAACCGCAACTTCAAGGGGCGCATGGGCAACCCGAAGGCGGAAGTTTACCTGTGCTCTCCGGCGGTAGCCGCGGCGAGCGCCATCTCAGGCACGATAACTGACCCCAGGGAGGTAAAATGAAGACTAAAGTTGCTTTCAAAGTCGGCGACGACGTTTCTACCGATATAGTTTATCCCGGCCGCTTCATGGCCACGGTGCTGCCCACTGAAACTCCGGCGTTCGCTTTCGCCGACAACGCGGACTTCAACCGCAAGCTCAAATCGGGAGAGATCCCCAGGGGCAGCGCTATAGTGGCCGGCAAGAACTTCGGCTGCGGCTCCTCCAGGGAGCAGGCCGTCTCCTGCCTTAAGGGCTACGACCTCGCCGTGGTCGCGCGGGACATCTCGCGCATCTTCCTGCAGAGCGCCATCAACCTGGGCCTTAACATAATCATCTGCCCGGAGATAGAAGCCGCGGAAGGCGACGAGTTGGAGATCGCCGGCGGCAAGGTGCTCAACCTCACTTCGGGGAAATCGTTCGCGACGAACCCGCTGCCGAAGGCGCGCCAGGCCATCATCGACGCGGGCGGGCTTATCCCGTACACGCGCAAACTGCTGCCGACAGCGAAGGCGTAACCTGCTAATGCCGCCTAAATTCATCATCGGGCTGAGACGCGAAGACAAGAATCCGTGGGAACGGCGGGTTCCCATAATTCCCGAACACGTGTCCGGCCTGGTGAATGAAGACGGCCTTGAAGTGTTGGTGCAGGAATCCGCCCTCCGCGCTATCAAAGCGGAGGAGTATATCAGCGCGGGCGCGAAGATCGTGGAGGACCTCTCTCCCTGCAATACGATCTTCGCGGTCAAAGAGGTGCCCGTTAAACTCCTCCTGAAGGGCAAGACCTATGTTTTCTTTTCACACACGATAAAAGGGCAAAGTTACAATATGCCTATGCTCCGCAGGCTTATGGAGCTGGGCTGCCAGCTTATCGATTACGAGAAGATGGTGGACGACAAGGGCAGGCGGCTGGTGTTTTTCGGCAAATATGCCGGGCTGGCCGGCATGATAGACACGCTCTGGGCGCTGGGGCAGAGACTTAAATCCGAAGGGCGCCCCGATCCCTTCTCCGCGATAAAAAGAGCCTGCACCTATACGGACCTCGCCACAGCCGAACGAGCCCTGCAGAAGGCCGGACAAAAACTCGCCTCCGGAGCCATGCCCGAAGCCCTGGCTCCTTTGGTGATAGGCTTCACCGGTTACGGCCACGTCTCGCAGGGCGCGCAGGAGATACTGCGCAGCTTCCCCGTGGAAGAAATCGCTCCCGAGGAGCTCGAGCCCCTTTTCAGGAAACCCGCTGCCGGGCTGAATGACCGGATCTTTAAAGTCGTATTCAGGGAAGAGCACATGGCGGAGCCGGTCGCCCCGGGAAAAGACTTTGAGCTGCAGGACTACTATAAAAATCCAGAGAAATACCGCTCCCGGTTCGAAAAATATATACCTTACCTCACGGTGCTCGTTAACGGAATTTACTGGGAAGCCCGCTACCCCCGCCTTGTAACAAAGGACCATCTCAAAAAGCTTTACGGCGGGAAGTCGCTTCCGCGCCTGCGCGTTATCGGCGACATCAGCTGCGACACTGAAGGCGCGATAGAATGCAACGTGAAGTCCACGGACATCGGCAACCCCGTTTACACCTATGATCCGAAGAGAGGCGCCGTTACCGACGGCTGCCAGGGGCCGGGCCCGGTGGTGCTGGCGGTGGACAACCTGCCCGCGGAACTGCCCCGCGAGTCCTCCGGGGCGTTCAGCGCGGCGCTGCTGCCGTTCGTAGCCGAGATAGCGAAAGCGGATATGTCCGTAAAATTCGAGAACTGCCTCCTCTCCGAACCTGTAAAGAAGGCCATGATAGTCTACAAGGGCGAGCTTACGCCCGCCTACCGCTACCTGGAAAAGTTCCTCAGGGGGAAACCATGAAAAAAGTCCTCTTGCTCGGAGCGGGCCTGGTGGCCCGGCCCGGCCTGCGCTATCTGCTTGAAAAAGGCTTCTTCGTAACCGTGGCCGACCAGGTAGAAAGCAAGGCGGCGGCGCTTCTGCAGGGCCACTCCAAAGGGCGCGCCCGGGCCTGGACCACCGACGATAAAAAAGGATTGAAGGACCTGGTCAGGGACGCCGACCTTGTAATAAGCCTCCTCCCCGCCGCCTTTCACGTCCTTATAGCGGAAGAGTGCATAGCGCAAAAAAAGTTCATGGTGACCGCCTCCTATGTAAGCCCCGCCATGCGCGCGCTGGACGCGAAGGCTAAAGAAGCCGGCATACTGATCCTGAACGAGATAGGCGTCGACCCAGGCATAGACCATATGTCCGCCATGAAGGTGATCGACCGGGTTAAGGCCTCCGGCGGCAAGGTGACAAGTTTCAAGTCCTACTGCGGCGGCCTGCCCGCCCCCGACGCCAATACCAACCCCTGGGGCTACAAGTTCTCCTGGAGCCCGCGCGGGGTCCTGACCGCGGGGAAGAATTCCGCCCGCTACCTAAAGGACGACGTACAGGTGGACATCCCCGGCCCCGGACTTTTCGGCGACATGCATCTTCTGAACGTGCCAGGCCTGGGAGAGCTGGAAGCTTATCCCAACAGGGATTCCATGAGCTACATAGAGATCTACGGCCTGCGCGACGCCAAAACCGTCTTCCGCGGCACGCTGCGCTACAAGGGCTGGTGCGCGGCCATGAAGAAGATCGTCAACTCGGGCCTGCTCGACGACAAGGAAAGGGACCTGAAGGGCCTGACCTACGCGGATTTCACCGCCGCCGTTCTGACGGGGGGGAAACCAGCCGGCCTCCGCGCCGATATCGCGGCGAAATTCGGGGTGCCGGAAACCTTTCACGGAATCAATTGGCTTGAATGGCTCGGCCTGTTCGGCGATGAAAAGCTGCCGCTGGAGAAGGGCTCGCCGCTCGACGTAATGGTGGCCCGCATGGTGGAAAAGATGTCCTACGCGGAAGGCGAGCGCGATACGCTGGCGATGCACCACGAGTTCATAGCCGAATATCCCGGCGGCCGCGGCGAGAAACTGACCTCCACCCTGGTGGACTTCGGCATACCGCACGGTGATACCTCGATGGCGCGTACGGTAAGCCTGCCGGTGGCCATCGCCACCAGGCTGATACTGGAAGGCGGGATCACGGGTACGGGCGTGCAGATACCGGTGAGCCCGGTCATCTACGAACCGCTGCTGAAGGAGCTGGAAGAGAACGGGATACATTTTAAAGAGACGGCGGTAAACCTGGCGGCGGCCGCCGGGAAATAAACGACAGTCAGGAGGAACTTACATGATGAAAGGATGGATAGGCTATATTCTCAGGGTCAACCTGACGGACAAAACATACAAGAAAGAAGCTTTCAGCGAAGAATTCGCCAAAACCTGGGTGGGCGGCCGCGGCTTCGCCGCCAAGTTCCTCTACGACGAGCTCAAGCCCGGGATAGACCCCCTCGGCCCGGAAAACAAGCTGGTAGTCGCCCTCGGGCCCATCTCCGGCATCCCGGCCCCTAATACCGGCAAGTGCGTGGTAGCGGCCAAGTCTCCGCTGACGGGTTTCTACGGCGACGGGAATCTGGGCACAAAAGTTTCAGACCAGCTCCGCAAGGCCGGGTATGACGCCATGATCGTGGAGGGCAAGGCCGACAAGCCGACGATGCTCTACATCGAGGACGATAAAGTGGAGTTCCTCAGCGCCGAAGAGATGTGGGGGAAAGGGACCTATTTCGCCAATGACTGGATCTACGGCAAGTACGGCAAGAACGTGGGCGTGCTCAATATCGGCCAGGGCGGCGAGAACATGGTGCGCTACGCCGTAATACGCAGCCTCGAAGGCCGCGCGGGCGGCCGGCCGGGCATAGGCGCGGTCATGGGCTCGAAGCTCCTCAAGGCCATAGTGGTAAAAGGCACAAAACCTATACCGCAGGCCGATCCCGCGGCGATGAAAGCGCTGGGCTTCGGCGACCTTAAGGAAGTGCATTTAATGGACAAGAAGTCGGGCTGGTCCATCCAGAGCACCAACGGCGTGCTGGCCTGGTGCAACGAGGTGGCGGGCCTCCCCGTGCAGAACTGCCGGAAGACCAGCCACCCCGACGCCTGGAAAATAGACGGCGAGCGGCTTAACAACGCCAGGGTGGCCACCTACGGCTGCCCGAGCTGCACCATGAAATGCGGCATCACTATCCACGACAAAGAGAAACACGAATCCGAGCTTGACTACGAGAATGTCGCCCTCCTGGGCTCGAACCTGAACATCTTCGACCTTGACCAGGTGGGATCGCTGAACTACCTCTGCGACGAGTACGGCCTGGACACGATGTCCGCCGGCTGCACGCTGAGCTTCTACGCCGACGCTATCGCGCAGGGCGCTACCACCGGCGATTTCAAGTTCGGCGACGCCGAGCGGGCCAAAGAGCTGCTGGGCCTGGCCGCGCGGCGCGAGGGGAAAGTCGGGAACCTGCTGGCCGAGGGCTCGCTGCGCATGGCGAAGGAGATCGGGCATAATTCCGAAGCTTACGCCCTGCAGGTAAAAGGCCTCGAGGTGGCCGCCTACAACTGCAAGTTCATCCCGGGCCAGGCGCTGTCTTTCGGCGTGGCCCCCATCGGCGCGCACCACAGAGAAGCGTGGATAATCACCTTCGAACTTAAGCTGAGCACCCGCGAATCCTACGGGCCCGAGAAGGCGGCCAAAGTCATCGAGCTGCAGCGCATCCGCGGCGGCATGTTCGAGCTTATGGTAGCCTGCCGCTTCCCCTGGATAGAGCTGGGCTGGAAGCTGGACAATTACCCCAAGTATTTCAATCTGGTCACAGGCCTGGACTGGAAGCTGGACGATATGTGGAAAGTGGCCGACCGGGTCTACAGCCTGATCAAGCTGAATTATATCAGGGAATTCCCGGCGGCGACGCGCAAGGGCGATTATCCGCCGGCCGTCTGGTTCGACCCGGCCAACGCCGACACCGAGGGGCCCATAGCCGGAAAGCACCTGGAGGAAGATAAATACGACGGGCTCCTTCAGCATTACTACGATCAGCGCGGCTACGACAAGCGCGGCATCCCGACCAAGGCTACTCTGGACGGGCTCGGCCTTTCCAGCGAAGGCGCCGACGCCGAAAAATACGCGAAGCTGACTTGAGCGCGCCCCGCCCGCGAACGGCCGGCTGCCCGGCACGCCTGCTCCGGGAGCATTGAGCTCCCGGGGCCGCGCCGGCGGGCTGCGATTTTCTTAACATGCAACAACCGCTGAAATATTTTGCCGGCAGGGCCTGGGCGACGCTGCGCCTGGCCGCGCAGAAATTCCTGCATATCGACGGCGACCAGCGCGCCGCCGCCTTTGCCTATAGCGCCTTTTTCGCCCTCTTCCCCCTGATAGTTCTTTCCGTTACCGTCGCCTCGGTCTTCATCGACCGCAGCGCGGCCGCCGGCGTGGTGATATCATACGTCGAGAAGTTCGTGCCGCTGAGCGGTGAGATGCAGCATTATGTCTTCGACACGCTCTCCCGTGTAATAAAGGCCCGCGGCCAGGCCAGCGCGGTGGCGCTGCTCATGCTGGTCTGGATAGCGACTCAGTTTTTCACCACGCTTATCCACGCGTCCAACCGCGCCTGGGGCACCACCGGCCGCCACTGGTGGAAACTGCCGCTTAAAAGCCTGGCCCTCCTGGTTATCGTGATCGTGGCCGTGCTGGTCGGGATAGGCGTGCCGGTGCTGGGAAAGATGGCAGGGGGGCTGCTCACGACCGGATTTCTGCTGCCCGGAGCTTACCGCCTGGGACTTTTTTTCGTGCCGGGACTTATAGTTTTCTTCAGCCTGGCTTTTTTCTACAAGCTGGCCCCGCACCGGAGGACCGAATACTCCGAAGTCTGGTTCTCGGCCCTGTGCGCCGCGCTGCTGCTGAACGCCGCGCAGACCCTGTTCGTATTTTATCTTAAACATTTCGCTGCTTTTAACGCCGTCTACGGCGCCTTCGGCGGCATCATGGCCCTGCTGCTCTGGATCTACGTCTCCGGCGTCATCTTCATCTTCTGCGCCTGCCTGAGCGCCGCCCAGGCCGACACCCGCGGGCCGCGGGTATAAATGACGGATTTTTTTTGATATACTTTTAATGTTGCATTTGCAACACGCGCGACTTCAGGCAGCCCGACAGAAACCTTAACAGCTCCCAGCGGTACCCGCCGAGCCAGCCCGCCGCGCCTAAACAAACCCGGAGGTCCTATGCCGAAGATGGAAGTTGACGTGGATAAGTGCAAGGGCTGCTACCTGTGCCTGCAGGTCTGCCCGAAGAAGTGCATCGAAAAATCCGATAAATTCTCCAAAACCGGCTACTATCCGGCCATGGACTCCAGGGAAGGCTGCTGCATAGCGTGCCAGAGTTGCGCGCGCATCTGCCCCGACCTTGCGATAAACGTTTATAAATAAGGAGCAAGGACCATGGCTGAAAAAAAATTAATGAAGGGGAACGAGGCTCTGGCGGAAGGCGCCGTGCGCGCCGGCTGCCGGTTCTTCGCCGGCTACCCTATAACCCCGCAGAATGAGATACCGGAATATATGTCCTGGCGCCTGCCGCAGGCCGGCGGCGTCTTTGTGCAGGCCGAAAGCGAAGTCTCGGCGATAAATATGGTTTACGGCGCGGCCGCCACCGGCGTGCGCTGCATGACCTCCTCTTCCAGCCCCGGCATAAGCCTGAAGCAGGAAGGCATTTCCTACTGCGCCGGCGCCGACCTGCCCGTTTTTATCGGCAACGTGATGCGTGGCGGCCCGGGACTGGGCAATATCGCCGGCGCCCAGGGCGACTACTGGCAGGCCACCCGCGGCGGCGGCCACGGCGACTACCGCACCTTCGTGATGGCGCCCGACAGCGTGAGCGAGATGGGCAACTTCCCCCACAAATGCTTCGAGGTAGCCTTCAAATACCGCATCCCTTCCATGGTCCTGGCCGACGGCATCATAGGCCAGATGATGGAGCCCGTAGAATTCATAAACCCCGAGATAGATCCGAAGACCCTGACCGAGCCGGCCTGGGCGCTGGGCGTTAATAAAGGCCGGGAAAAACGCATCGTAAAATCCTACGACCTGCGGGAAGGCTACCTGGAAGTGATGGTCAACGAGCGCGTGAAGCGCTACAAGCAGATGGAAGCCAACGAGACCATGTACGAGGAAAAGATGATGGACGACGCCGAGATAGCCATAGTGGCTTACGGAACCTCGGCCCGCGTCTCCGTGGCGGCAATGAAACTGGCAAGAGAGAACGGCCTGAAAGTGGGGCTGTTCCGCCCGATAACGCTGTGGCCCTTTCCGAAAGCCCGCCTTGTGGAGCTGTCCAAGCGGATAAAGAAATTCCTGGTGGTGGAGATGAGCCTGGGCCAGATGGTGGAGGACGTACAGCTTTCCCTGAACGGGCGCGCCGAGGTCCATCTGCACGCCAAGCCCGGCGCAGCCGTCATGACCGCCGACGAAGTCTACAGGACCATGGAAGCCATCGTAAAAAAGGGGGCCAAAGAATATGCAGCTGCAAAATAAGAGACCCGAATCCCTGCTGGACATAAAGATGCACTACTGCCCCGGCTGCGGCCACGGCACGATCCACCGCGTCGTCGCAGAGGCGATGGACGAGCTGGGCATACGGAGCCGCACCATAGGCGTGGCGCCCGTAGGCTGCGCGGTATTCGCCGACACCTACTTCAACTGCGACATGATACAGGGCCCGCACGGGCGCGGCCCCGCCGAGGCCACGGGCATAAAGCGCGCCAAGCCCGACGCCATCGTGTTCTCCTATCAGGGCGACGGGGACCTGGCCTCCATAGGGATGGCGGAAATAGTGCACGCCGCCATCCGCTCGGAGAACATAACGGTCATCTTCGTCAACAACGCCATCTACGGCATGACCGGCGGCCAGATGGCCCCGACCACGCTCCTAGGCCAGAAAGCCACCACCTGCGTCGAGGGCCGCTCCGCCAAGCAGTCGGGCTACCCCATAAAAATGTGCGAAATGCTCGCCACTATCGACGGCGCCACCTACCTGGAGCGCACCACCGTACACACCGTGCCGGGAGTGATAAAGACCAAGACCGCCATAAGGAAAGCCTTCCAGAACCAGATCGACGGCAAGGGCTTCTCCATGGTGGAGATCCTGTCGATGTGCCCGACCAACTGGGGCACCCGGCTCGATAACCCGTCTGAAGCCACCAAGTTCGTGGCGGAAAGCATGCTGCCCGTATTCCCGCTGGGCGTGTATAAGGACCAGCAGAGAACGAATTAAGAATCGAAGACCGGAGACCAGGGATAACAGAAACAGCAATCCTGCGACTTCCGTCTCTCGGCCGTTAAATTAAGGAGAAATTTATGTACCAAGGCATAAGGATATCAGGTTTCGGCGGGCAGGGAGTGATCTCCGCCGGCGTGCTGCTGGCGCAGGCCGGCATGATGGAGGGGAAAGAGGTCAGCTTTTTCCCTTCCTACGGCGCGGAGATGCGCGGCGGCACGGCCAACTGCTCGGTAGTAGTGGCTTCCGACGAGGTTTCCACCCCGATCGTCTCCACCCCCGACACCGCCATAGTGCTGAATGAACCGTCCCTCGCGAAGTTCGAGCCGATGGTCAAGCCCGGCGGCCTGCTGATAGTGAACAGCTCGCTGGTAAACTCCAAAGCCTCCCGCAAGGACATAACGGTGCTTTATGTGCCCTGCAACAAGATAGCGGGGGAACTGGGCAACGGCAAAGTGATGAACATGGTGGCGCTGGGAGCCTTCGCGGCCGCCACCGGAGCCATGTCCGTGGACGCCATAGCCAAGGCGCTGCCTAAGGTGTTCAAGAAGCTCAAACCGGAAGTGATAGAGCTTAACATCAAGGCTCTTATGCGCGGCGCGGAATTCAAGCTGAATTAAAAAGAAGGATAAAAAAAGGCCCGGCTAACCCCGGGCTTTTTTTTTACCCGGAGCGGCCCGCCTAATTAATTTATACAATAAGAATATGCATCACGATCTGGGCGACGACGGGCAGGACCCGAAAGAGAAGATCAACTACAAAGCGACCTTCCGTCTGCTGGCCGGCCTGATAAGGACGCGCAAGGGCCCGTTCCTCCTAGCCTTCTTCTATATGGTCTCGGCCACCCTGCTGAACCTTTTTATCCCGATGATAGTGAAATTCGTGATAGACAAGGCGCTCCCGGCCAAGGACCCCGGAGCGCTACTGCTGGCCGCCGGCATCTACATCGCCACCACCCTGCTTTTCCTGTACTTCAACTATCTCCAGGTGCTAAAACTGGCCAGGGCCGGGCAGGACCTGATAGTGGACCTGAAGCAGCGCATCCTCGCCCACATGCTTTCGCTGGACCTGGAGTTCTACTCCTCCATGCCGGTCGGCCGCCTGAACGCGCGCGTGCAGTCGGACACCAGCACGCTTTACGCCCTTTTCACCAACACCGTCATCACCATCGTCAACGACATCCTGATGTTCGCCGTGGTCTTCTGTGTGATGGCCTACTTCAACCTGAAGCTGACGCTGATGCTGGTGCCGATGTTCCCGGTGCTGGCGGCCCTCGGCTGGGTCTTCGTCAAAGTCACCTCGCCCATGTTCGTGAAGGTGCGCAAGCTGGCCGCCGAAGTGCCGGGGTTCCTGACGGAGCAGCTCAACGGCATCGGGGTGCTGCAGGCCTTCAGCCGCGAAGCGGACACCTCGGCGAAGATGGAGGACCTGAACCGCCGGAAATTCCGCGCGGAAGTGGGGGTGGAGATCTATACGGTGGTCTTCTTCCTGAGCATCGTGTTCCTGCACCCGGCGGCCACCGCGGCGGTCTTCAACTTCGGCGGCAGGATGGTAATAGCCGGCACGATGACGGTGGGCACCATCCTGCTGTTCGTCATGTATCTCGGCAATCTCTTCGAGCCCATCTTCCGTTTCTCCGAGCACTTAAGCGTGATCCAGCGCTCCTTCTCGGCGGGGCACAGGATCTCCAAGATACTCGCCCTCAAGCCCGCGCTGACCGAGCCCGCGAAACCCCATTACCTGACCAGCGTCCGCGACTCCATCGACTTCCGCAATGTCTGGATGCGCTACAAAGAGGATTCCGGCTGGGTGCTCAAGGACGTTTCCTTCTCGCTGCCGCGCGGTAAGAGCCTGGCCATACTCGGCGAGACCGGGGGCGGCAAGACCACCGTTACCAGCCTGCTGTTCCGCTTCTACGACTTCCAGAAAGGCCATATCGAGATAGACGGGACGGACATAAGGAGCCTCAGCCTGGGCTCGCTGCGCGCGGCCATAGGGCTGGTGCAGCAGGACATCTACCTGTTCCCCGGCACGGTTATGGATAATCTGAAGCTGATGGACACCTCCATCCCCGACAGCCGCGTCCACGACGCCATCCGGCTGATGGGGATAGAGGCCTTCTTCAAGAAGCACCCGCTCGACAAGAAAGTGCAGGAAAAGGGCGCGAATCTTTCCATCGGCGAGAAGCAGGTGATCTCGCTGGCGCGCGCGATGGTGCTGGACCAGGAGGTGCTGGTGCTCGACGAGGCCACCTCGAATATGGACCCGCACACCGAGCGCCTGATCACCACGGCCATAAAGAACCTGCTCCGGCATAAGACGGTGATAATAATAGCGCACCGGCTGTCCACCGTGAGGAACGCTGACCGGGTGATGATGATCTCGGACGGAGAGGTGAAGGAGCTCGGCACTCACAACGAACTGCTCGCGCAGGGCGGCCTTTATTCCAAGTACTACCGCCTGCAGTTCGGGGAGGGCGAATGATCTTCACCCTGAAATGGCTCCTGCCCTACTGGCGCCGGCACGCGGTGCGCATGGCGGTCATCGTCCTTTTCGGCATGCTGAGCGCCGCGCTGCAGGCCTACAACCCGCTGCTGATAAAGAACATCATCAACGGCCTCAGCGGCAACCCGAACGAGGTCTATCTGCACCACAACGTGCTGCTGATACTCGGAGTCGGCCTGGGACTGCTGGTGACCAACCTGGTGGCCCAGCGCAACAGGGCGTGGATGAACGTCCGCATGGAATGGGAGATACGCCGCGACGCGTTCGACCATATCATCACGATGGACCGCAACTTCTTCAGCCGCTTCACCACCGGCGACCTTGTGGCCCGCCTCTCCGACGACATTTCAGAGAAGATCTCCTGGTTCTCCTGCTCGGGCGTCTTCCGCTTCATACAGGCCTGCTTCACGCTGACGGCGGCCGTAGGCATGATGCTTTACCTGAACCCTGCCTTCTCGCTCTGCGTGCTCCTGCCGCTGCCGCTCGTGCTGTTCTTCTCCATAAAGACCGGCCGCCTGCTCAGCGGCAGGTACAAGGAGCTGCAGGAGTCCATCACCAACCTTTTCGACTTCCTCGAGACCTGCTTTACCGGCATCCGCGTCATCAAGGCCAACGCAAAAGAGCCCTGTCAGCTTGAGTTCTTCAAGACCCGCACCGCCGCCCAAAGCGAGGCCGAGATCGCCACCGCGAAGCTGCAGGTGTTCTTTTCCTACTTCTGGAGCGAGGCCGGCTTCGTCTCCATAGCGCTGCTCTACGCCGTCGGCGGACTGATGGTGATAAACGGCAAGGCCACGCTGGGCGAGCTTATAGCCTTTCAGCTCTACGCCAGCATGATAGTCCAGCCGCTGATGGACATAAGCCAGTTCGTAGTGGCCGGCAACCGCGCGGGCGTCTCGATAACTCGCGTGAACGAGCTCCTGACGGCCCGCTCGTCACTGAAGTCGGGGCTGGGGGACAAGACCACGCCGGACCACATCACCACACTGGAATTCCGCGGGGCCTGCCTTAAAAGCCCCAAGGGCGACAATATGCTGGTCCGGGACATAACCTTCAAGGCCGTCCGCGGCCAGCGCGTGGCCGTAGTCGGCAGGATCGGCTGCGGCAAGTCCACCCTGCTGTCGCTGGCGCTGCGCCTCTCAGAGCACGACGCGGGAGAGATGCTGGTGAACGGCACCGATATCCGCGAATGGAACCTGCACCTTTTCCGGGAGCGCGTGGGCTACACCGCGCAGGAGGCGGCCATCTTTACCGGCACCCTGCGCGACAATATACTCATGGACCGCACCTTCGGCGTGATGCCGGGGATGCTCGAAAAGGCCCTGGAGACCGCGCAGCTCACGCAGGAGCTAAAAAAATTCCCGAAAGGCCTGGACACCGTAGTGGGCACGCGGGGCTTCGCCCTTTCCGGCGGGCAGAAACAGCGCGTAGCCATAGCCCGGGCGCTGCTGACCGGACCCGACGTGCTGCTGCTCGACGACGCCACCAGCGCGATGGACGCCCAGACCGAGCACCAGTTCTGGCACGCCTTCCGGAAGGAGCACCCGGACGCGCTCTGCCTGGCCGTAACGCACCGCGCGAAGACGATCGAGACCTCGGACCTGATACTGGTCCTGGAGGAAGGGCGCTTGGCGGAGCAGGGGACGCACGCCGGGCTGATGGCCCGAAGCGGCCTTTACAAACAGATCTACGAAAGAAGGAAGCTGGCAGAGGAGCTTGGAGGGAAGCCTTAGCTTTCCATAGCGCCAAATAAAAAAGCCCCGCTAAGGGGCCTTTTTATTTACAGATTAGCGTTCAGCTGCCCGCGGGGTATGACGGGCCGGGGTCCACGCAGGTAACCCCGGTCTGCCCGCCGGCCGTATTGCCGTCCGCGCCCGCGGCCGTGATGACTATAGGAGTCCGCGGTCTTTTGACCTACTCAGAGGAAGGCTTTAAGAGCCCAGTCATAAAGATACAGCAGGGGGAAAAATGTCAGCGTGGAAAACAATATACTCTGCGAGACCAGGTCGGCGTCGAAATCGAATTCCCGGGCTATTACGTAGTTCAGCACGGCCACAGGCATTACAATTTCTATAAAAGTCACCTTTGAGACGAACCCCGTATACCCCGTTACGCCCGACAGAACTATATAAAAAAATGGCATAAGCAGCAGTTTAAAGGCGCTGACCAGCGCTATACGCGGCAGGTTATGCGCTACTTTTTTACCGTACAGGCTGACGCCGATAGTAAAAAGCGAAAGGGGCAGGGTAGTCCTGCCGATGTCGGACAGCACGCGGTGAAACGGCTCCGGGAGGCGCAGGCCTGCTGCCGACAGTATCAGGCCCGCGACCGAGGACCAGAGCACGACATTGCGCCCGATAAGCCGCAGAAACCGCGCGGGAGGGCAGGCTTTGTCGCAGATCAGCGTCATCAGCAGAAAGCCGAAAGTGAAAATAAAGATGTGCTGCACCGAAGTGGCTATCGCCGCATAGCCTATCGCTTCCTCTCCGAGGCGCATGGCGGCGACCGGGAAACCCAGGTAAGCGGTGTTGCCCAGCACGGAAACTATAACCAGCAGTCGCGCGAAACGCCACTCCAGGACGCTCGCTTTCCACAGCGCCCAGACCACGGCCATCACGGCCGCGAGCGGCAGGGTGTTGGCGGCCAGGAACCGCCAACCCAGGCCCGAGAGGGGGGTATCGGCGATCTTCAGGATGATGAGGGCCGGAAGGGCCAGATAGTACAGGTAGTGGTTAAAAGCCTTCTCGTCGCCCTCCTGCACGATGCCGTACTTGCGGAACAGCCAGCCGGCCGCCATGACAATTACGAGGTTCAGAATAATAACTGTCATTACATGAACAAGAGCACCAGTATCTGGGCTGAGATGATGCGCATTATCATCACCAGCGGGTAAACCGTGGCATAGGACATCGCGGAAAGATTGGAGGGCGTCATGGCGTTGGCGAAGGCCAGCGCCGGGGGATCCGTCATTGAACCGGCCAGCGCGCCGCAGAGGGACATATAGTTCAGTTTAAGTTTCGCCTTGGCGAAGATGCCGATCAGAAGGATCGGCAGCACGGTAATCAGGAAAGAGAACAGCACTATATACATGCCGTTGCCGTTAATCAGGGTCTCGAAGAATTTTCCGCCCGCCTTCAGGCCCACGCAGGAGAGGAACAGCACTATGCCCAGCTCGCGCAGCATCAGATTGCCGGCGGGGGGAAGATACCAGTTAAGAGGGCCGATATGCTGGACATAGCTGAGCACTATGGCCATGATAAGCGGGCCGCCTGCCAGCCCGAGCTTTATGGGCGCGCTGAGGCCGGGGAAGGTGAAGGGGATCGAGCCGAGCAGAACCCCCGCCGCTATGCCGATGAAAGCGGGTATCAGCTGCGGGTGGTTCAGGTCTTTGGGGGAATTCCCCAGCATGGCGGCGGCCTTGGCCACCGCGGACTCTTCGCCCACGATCACGAGGTTGTCGGCGAACTGCAGCACGTAGGAATCCGACACCAGGAATTCAACATCGGCGCGCGCCACGCGCGTGGCGGCCACGTCGTACTGCGACTCCAGATTTATTTCTTCGAGGGTCTTGCCTATCACTTCCTTGTGCGTGACGATGACGCGGGAATGGATGATCCGGCTGGGCAGCTTCTTCAGGTCAGTCCCGCTCTTCGAGCCTACCACCAGCGTGAATTTGCGGATATTCTCCTCCAGCCCCACGGCCAGCAGGATATCCCCGGTATGAATAAGCGTTTCGTCGTGGGCCACCCCCAACTGCCCGCCGTGGTAAACGCGGGAAACAACCACTCCCAGTTCGTTCAGGGCCGGGATGTCTTTTACCATGAGCCCTTCCAAATTCTTGTTCTCCACCGCTATGCTGACATTAATAAAGGCCGAGGCGGCCTTGTCGGCGTGCACCAACAGCATGTCCTGTGCGGCCTGGGCCCTGAAAATCCGCCTTATCACTATCATAGTGAGGATTATGCCCAGGATGGCGCCGGGGTAGGCCAGCGCGTAGCCCACCGAGGCGCTGTTTACCGCCTCGGGACTTACCGCGCCCAGGGTCTGCTGGGCGGCGGCCAGGGAAGGAGTATTGGTAACGGCGCCGGAGTACATCCCGACCGCTGTGGCCATATCGAAACCTGCGATTTTAGCGGCCGCCAGGGTCGCGGCCACGCCGCCCAGCACCACGCCGGCGGCCAGCAGGTTAAGCTGCATTCCCTGCTTGCGGAAAGAGGAAAAAAAGCCGGGCCCGACCTGCGTGCCTATGGAGTAGACAAAAAGTATCAGGCCGAAATCGCGCAGGAACTCCAGGGTTTCATGGTTAATATCCAGGCCGAAGTGGCCGAACAGGATGCCGGAGAAGAGCACCCCGGCTATGCCGAGGTTTATGCCGAAGATCCTGATATTGCCGAGAGCCAGGCCGCCGGCCGCGACCAGCATTATAACGAAAACGGAACAAGCCACGGACTGCGGTGAAAAGAGCAAGGAAAGAATTTCCATCAGATAATTTTAGCAAAATGCCGCCGGCCGCGTTTATCCGCGAGTTTCTCTTTACGGCATTAATTTAATACTATTAAAGGGAAGCGCCTTTAACAGCAACGGAGAACTCATGATTTCCAAAACGGAAAAACGCAACCCCTGGCTTTTTGTTCCCACCACCTACTTTGCGGAAGGCCTGCCCTACATTCTGATCAACTCGGTTTCCGTCATCATCTACAAGAATATGGGCGTGTCGAACGCCGAGATGGCTTTCTGGACCAGCTGGCTGTACCTGCCCTGGGTCATAAAGATGCTCTGGGGCCCGATGGTGGACATGTACGGCACGCGCAGGAGCTGGGTTGTTTACACTCAGTTAATACTGGCCTGCTGCCTCGGGGCTTCGGCGCTCTCCTTCACCGGACAGCATTTCTTCGCCATCTCGCTGCTCTCTTTCGCCGCCGGCGCTTTCATCTCCGCCACGCACGATATAGCGGTGGACGGCTTCTATATGCTGGCCCTTACCAAGCCGGACCAGGCCTTCTTCGTGGGCATCCGCTCGATGTTCTACCGCTTCGCCATGATCTTCGGCACCGGCTTCCTGGTCTTCCGCGCCGGCAAGCTGCAGGAGGCCGGCAACAGCGCGGCCGCCAGCTGGGGCACGATGCTGACCATCTCGGCGGGACTGTTCCTCGCCCTGTTCGTCTATCACAAGTTCTTGCTGCCTTACCCGGCGGAAGACGTCCCCAAGGCCAAGTTCAAATTCTCCGGGATACTGCCGCTGATCGGCTACCTGGCCGCGGCGGCCGTCATCATCTGGCTTTTCACCAATCTTCACGGCGTCCGGGAAAAACTCGCGACTGCCGCCGTCCTTATCACTGCGCTGTTTTACGCCTGCCGGGCCTATATTTTCCCGCGGCTCAGGACCAAGTTGGCGGAGGAGGGGAATTCTTTCAATGAAGCGTTCGTCTCCTACTTCACCATGGACGGGATCGGCTATGTTGTCGCATTCATTCTGTTCTACCGGCTGGCGGAAGCGATGCTGCTTAAGATGACGCAGCCTTTCCTGCTGGACGCCGTGGAAAAGGGCGGGCTGGCGATAACGACGGCCGAGGTGGGCATAATTTACGGCACGATAGGGATGGTGGCGCTTATAGTCGGCGGGCTGCTGGGCGGCTGGCTTATCTCCAGATACGGCTTCCGCCGCTGCCTCTGGCCGATGGTGCTGGCGCTGCACGTGCCCGACGTGTTCTATCTCTATATGGCCTACGCCACGCCCGCCCTGCGGCAGATAACCCTGCTCGGGCACAGCATCCCCTTCGGCACCATACCGCTGCTGGTGGCCGCGGAACAGTTCGGCTACGGCATAGGCCTGACCGTCTTCACGGTCTACCTGATGATTATCTGCAAGGGCAGATACAAGACCGCGCATTTTGCCATCTCCACGGGAATAATGGCGCTGGGCATGATGGTGCCGGGCATGATAAGCGGCATGCTGCAGCAGGCCGTGGGCTATCCGCACTTCTTCCTGACGGTGTGTATACTTACGATCCCCGGCATACTGATAATTTTCAAGCTGCCGATAAAGGACGCCGAGGAGAAACCGGCATAAAAATACGGGAGAAGAGATAAAGAGGCGTCCGCTGGGGCGCCTCTTTTAATTTACGGAGCTTTCCGGGTTTCGCGCGGATACGGGCCGGTCATGGGGTTGCCCATTCAGCCGCGCAGGAACCGTTGGCCGTCTGATGGTAATATGAAAAGGGTGGCTTCCTTCCGAGAGGCTTAGTGGCGCTCTAAGCGCAAAGCCTTTTTGGATATCAGATATCCTACG
>CAIQNV010000042.1 GCA_903873295.1 uncultured Elusimicrobia bacterium | reverse complement strand
CCTAAGGGAAATCAGGCGCTTCTTGGCACGTTCCCTGATTCTTTCTGCGAGCGCCGGCGCCAGAATCAAAGCTTCATCCAGAGCCTTCATATCTTTAAGGTAAGTCCCCATATCGTGAGTTTCAACGAATTTAGTAAACTCGTCTTCGGTTTTAAAATTAGGAAGTTTTTTAGCATTCATTTTATTTTCCTCTCTGATAGCGTCTTTTTTCGGTCCCGGACATTGTCCTGGCCGTGATTGTCCGGACAACCCCCGATTTAATCTCAAAAACAACAAATAAGTAGCGGCCAGCCGCGCTTCTGCCTAGCAAAATGTATCTTCCTATCCAAGAGGGAAAGATGACATTTTTTCTTCAAAGGCCTCTTCTACTTCATCCGGCAGCAGATCGTGACGTGCGATGTGCTGCTCATTTTTATCATCCCAATTGAATCCTTGTATGGCCGGGACTGCCGGTGAAACATAAAGTGTAGAAGTTCTTCAATATCCATCGCGTTGAGAAAGGCGGTTTTTGGGTTTTTTTCGCTTAATTCTATGGGCGGGTGATCATTTCGGCTAATTTCGCGGAATCGATAGGCTTGGGCAGGAAACCGGCGCAGCCCAGTTCGCGGCAGCAGCGCTGTTCGGCGGGATCGTCGGTGGTCGAGATAATTATTATCCGCAGATTTTTAAGGGGCGGGGCGGACTTCAGGCGCCGCAGCACCTCCAGCCCGTCCATTTTCGGCATACGCAGGTCTAAAAGCAGCACATACTGTCTGTCCGGCTGAAGGCAGGGGTCGCTTTTGCCGGAGAGGAAAGCCCAGGCCTCGGCCCCGTCTCTGAACCTTCTCACCGGATTGCTCAGCCCCTCCTCGGCCAGGCCGAGCTCTAGAAGCCGGGCGTGCCCGTCGTCGTCTTCCGCGATAAGTATGGTCGTTTGTCCGGCGTCTTCCATATTTCCTCAGGCCGGCAGTTCTATGAAGAACTTCGCGCCCTCGCCCTCTTTCGATTCCGCCCAGATCCTGCCGCCGCTCAGGGCGACTATGCGTTTTGCGACTATCAGGCCTACGCCCTCTCCTTTTATAATTTCGGGGTTCCGCTGGTGAATGCCGGAAAAAAGAGTCCATATTTTTTCCAGGTCCGCGGCTTTTATGCCGAGGCCGTTGTCCGAGACCGTGTAAAGCGCGGTGGCGGCGTCCTTCAGTTTTCCGCTCACGGTTATCACCGGCTTCGTCTCGCCTCTCCGGTATTTTATGGAGTTTCCTATAAGGTTCGAAAAAACCATGCTCAGCGCGCCGGCGTCCGCGGTGCACGGCGGCAGCGGCTCAAGTTTTACCGCGCCGCCGGTTCGTTCCAGCTCGAAGGCGAAAGCGCCCAGAACGCTTCTCAGCAGCGCGTTCATGTCCACCGCTTCAGGTCTCATTTCCAGGCGCCCGACGCGGGCCACTTTAAGCAGCGCCGTTATCAGTTGGTTCATTCTCAGCACGCCGCCGGTCAGATAGCCCAGGGCCTCCGGTACGCTTTTGCCTATAAGCGCGCCCGCTTTGTTCTTCAGGTCTTCCGGCAGGGCCGCCCGCGCTATGGTTTCCTGCAGCTCTTTTAGATATTTGCCCAGCAGTCCGCTGTAGCCCTGTACGTTAACCAGCGGGGTGCGCAGATCGTGGGTGACGGCGTAAAGGAATTTCGTCATCTCCCGCTCTTTGTCCTCGAGCATTGCTATAAACTTTTCTTTTTCCAGCTCGGCCTGTTTGCGCGCGGTGATGTCGCTTATTACCAGGTGTATCTCGTCCGCGCCGGCCGCGTCTTGGCCCAGGGCGGCTTCCAGCCGCGCCCAGAACGCGCCTCCGGTCTTTTTTAACAGCCGCAGTTCGAATGTCTGCTGCCCGGCGCCGGCAAACAACAGTTTGCGGTGCCTGTAGTAGGCGTCCTGGTCGTCATTAAGGATGAAGCCGCTGAACGGCCGCCGCGCCAGCAAGCCCCGGGCCGTGCCCAGCAAAGCGCCGGCGGTAAGGTTGGCTTCCTGTATAAGTCCCGCCGCGGAAATAGTTAAATAGCCCACCGGCGCCAGGTCGTAGAGGTCGAAATAGCGCGCCCGCAGGGTGTCCAATCCGATCTGCACCCGGCGCAGTTCCTCGTTCTGCAGCTCCAGCTCTATCTGGTGCACGTGCAGCTCGTGCAGAGTGTGCCGCAGCTCTTCGGGCGTCAGCGCCGCGGGGTTTTCCGGCGCCGAAGGCGCTCTTTTGAGGTAGGTTTCCTCCGCCAGCCGCCGCAGTTCGGCTGCCTGTTCGTTCCGGTTCTTGTTGTTTTTCATTGTTCCCGATTGCCGCTATCACCGTGAAACTGAGCCGCGTCCCCTGCCCGCGGTTAAGCGGGGAGTTCCAGGAAGAAGGTTGAGCCTTCGCCCTCTTTTGATTCGGCCCAGAGCTTGCCGGAGTTGGCTTCCGCTATGCGCCGCGCCATGGTCAGGCCTATGCCTTCGCCTTTTGCCGGCCCGGCTTTGTCGCCGCTGTAGAACAGCTGCCAGATCCTGGGCAGCTCGGCCGCTTTTATGCCCAGGCCGTTATCGGCTATCGTGTAAAGCACGGTAGCCGGGCTGTTTTTTTTGCCGCCCATGGTTATTTGCAGCTTGCGGCTTTTATCCCGGTACTTGACGGCGTTCTCCACGAGGTTGGTGAAAATGTGCCCGAGAGCGTCGGCGTCGGCGGTACAGGGCGGCAGAGGCCCGGTTTTCACCATTCCACCCGCTTCTTCCAGCAGGAAGCGCTGTTCGTCCAAAACGTTTTTCAGGACCGCGCCGGCGTTTAGCGCGGCCGGGCGCATTTCCACGCGGCCCTGGCGGGAAACTTTAAGCAGGGAGCCGATGATCCGGTCCATTTTCAGCGCGCTTGCGGCTATATAATTCAAGGCGGCGGGGATGCGCTCGCCGGAAAGCTTATCCAGAGCGAGCCGGAGCTTCTCCGGCGGTCCGCCCGGCCCGGCGGCCTCCCCGAGCTCCTTTAGATCTTTTTCCAGGTTCTGGCCGTAGCCCTGGATGTTCAGCAGCGGGCCGCGCATATCGTGGCTGGTGATGTAAAGAAAATCCTCCATCTCTTTTTTTTGTTCCGCCAGCGCCGCGTTCAGCTTTTCCCTTTCCAGCTCGGCCCGTTTGCGCGCGGTGATATCGCTTATCGTCAGGTGTATCTCGGGAGCGCCGCCGGCCTCCCCGGCGGTGGCCAGCAGCTGCGCCCAGAACGCCGTCCCGTCCTTTTTCAGCAGCCGCAGTTCGCAGGCCTGCGGCTTGCGGGTCAGCAGGAGCTTCTTGCAGAGCAGATAAAAGATATCCCGGTCCTCTTTAAGGATGAACTGGCTGGCGGGCCGCTTGGGCAGCGCGCCCCGGACCGCGCCCAGCAGGGCGGCGGCGGTGAGATTGGCCTCAAGGATAAGGCCCGGCGCCGAAATGGTGAGATAGCCGACCGGGGCCAGGTCGTAAAGGTCGAAGTAGCGCGCCCGCTGGGCGTCCAACGCCGTCTGCGTCCGGTGCAGTTCCTCGTTCTGCATCTCCAGCTCTATCTGGTGCACGCGTAGCTCGTGCAGGGTGCGCTTAAGCTCTTCGGGCGGCAGGGCCGCCGGGGTCTCCGGCACCGCCGGCGCTTTCTTCAGGTAGAGCGCTTCAGCCTGCCGCCGCAGTTCGGCGGCCTGCTCGTCCCTTGTAATTTTATTTCGCATTGTTAATCCCCCTCCCCAACCGAGGCGGCGCCCGCTGACCCGCGCCGCAAATCTCAAATACTAAGACTTTAAGCAGCGTCCCCTGTCCGTCGGCGGGCGGTGATGTCCTCTATCATGCAGAGGTGGCGCGGATGCGCTTTGTCTTCTACCGGCATGCGGGCTATGGTCATATTTATCCAGACCACGGTCCCGTCGTGACGAAGATAGCGCTTTTCCATCCGGAAGCCGTTTAGCTTCCCGGCGTTCAGCAGCGCCATATTATCCAGGTCTTTCTGCACGTCGTCCTGGTGCGTTATGCTCATCCAGCTTATCTGCGACAGTTCCGCCATGGTTCTGTCCGCGATCCTGGCGAACATAGGATTGACGTCGTAGATCTGCCCGGTCAGCGAATCTATCAGGGCCATGCCCAGGGGGGCCTCGGTGAACATGGTCTTGAAGCCGGCCGAGATCACGTCCAGCGCCGCCTGCGCCTTCTTAGTCTCCGTGATGTCTATAAAGGTCAGCACCGCGCCTTCTATCACGTTCTCCTGCGTGCGGTAAGGCTGCAGGCGCAGCGTGTACCACCGGCCTTCCTTTGTTACTTCCAGCTCTTTGGCGGCCAGCGTGTCCAGCACGGTCTGCGCGTCCGCGGTAAGGCTGTCATAGGCCGTCAGGTTGGAGACTATATGCGCCACGGGCCGCCCTATATCTCCGGAAATCAGGTTTATAAGTTTGGCCGCCGTCGGGGTGAAGCGCAGGATGCGCAGCTGGTGGTCAAGGAAGATGGTGGCGATGCCGGTGCCGGCCAGCAGATTGTTCATGTCGTTGTTGGCCCGCGACAGGTCCAGCACTTTGCTCTGCAGCTCGGTGTTCACCGTGGAAAGCTCCTCGTTCACCGACTGCATCTCCTCTTTGGCGGTCTCCAGCTCCTCGTTGGTGCTCTGCAGCTCCTCGTTCACTGACTGCATCTCTTCGTTGCTGGATTTCAGCTCCTCGTTGGCGGTCTCCTGCTCCTCGTTTGCGCTCTGCAGGTATTCCTCTTTTACGCGCAGCTCGGCCTGCAGCGCGGCTATGCGGGTGTCGGTGTCCGGCTTTGATTCCCCGCCGTCTCCGGCCGCGCGCGGCGCGGGCTCGGCGGCCGGCGGCGCTTCCTCCAGCACTACCAGGTCCAAGGGGGCCTCGGCCGCGGCGGAGGCCGCCGCCACCGGGCGGACGGTAAGGTTTACGGCCGTAAAGTGGCTGTTGGTCTTAACGCGCAGGCCGGCGGCGCGCACCGGCTCTTTCGTTTCCGCGGCTCGGCGCAGGGCCTGGCCCAGCGGGTGGCGCAGGCCTTCGCGGGCCATCTTTACGATATTGCTTATGCCGGCCTCGCCCGGCGCCGGCTCCAGGTACAGCCCGGTGCGGCCGTGCAGATACAGCACGTCGCCGGCGCCGTTCACCAGCGCGCCGGCCGGGGCCACCTGGGCCAGCAGCGCGGCCTCGGTAAGCTCCTGCAGCGGCAGTTTCACGGGGAAAGTCGTCTTCCCGGCGGCGCGCGGCAGCGCCGCTGCCAGCGCCGTCAGGGGCGGCAGGAACCGGCCCAGGGCCAGGCGCCGGGCGCTGTGGAGGTCCTCTTTGCGCTGGTACAGCTTCTGTTTGCGGTCCAGCACGGCGAACAGATCGCCGAACTCGCCCACCGTTTCGGAGGTGCCCAGGAAGAGGATGCCGTCCGGGTTCAGCGCGTAGTGGAACAGCGGGATGAGCTTCTTCTGCAGCTCGGCCCCCATATAGATCATCATATTGCGGCAGCTTATCAGGTCCAGCTTCGAGAAGGGCGGGTCTTTTATAACATCCTGCTCGGAGAACACCAGCATGTCCCGGATGCCTTTATGGATGCGGTAGCCGCCGCCGCCGGGCTCGGCCGTAAAGAAGCGCGCCAGCCGCTCCGGCGTGAGATCGGCGGCTATGCTGGCCGGGTACAGGCCGGCGCGCGCCGCGGCGATGGCCCGGGCGTCGATATCGGTGGCGAAGACCTGCACGGTGTAGCTTTGCTTTAAAGCCTCCAGGCGCTCCACCAGCAGAATGGCCAGCGAATAGGCTTCCTCGCCGGTGGAACAGCCGGGCGCCCACACGCGCACCACGCTGTTCGCCGGCTTGCCTACGAACAGCCGGGGGAGGGCCACTTCTTCCAGCTCTTTAAAAGCTTCCGGGTCGCGGAAGAAATTGGTGACGCCTATCAGCATATCCCGGAACAGCGCCTCCACTTCGGCCGGATTCTGCTGCAGGAATTTGACGTAGCCGCCCATGTTGGCTATCTGCTGCACGGCCATGCGCCGCTCTATGCGGCGGGTGATGGTGCTGGGCTTGTAGCTGGAAAAATCGTGCCCCGTCTGGGCGCGCAGCAGCACGTAGATCTTCTGGAGCAGGCTTTCGTTCTCCGGCAAGGGGGCGTCAGCGATCCGCATATGGCCGGCGCGCGCCGCGTAGGCTATAAGCTGGGCCGGCATTTCGGCCGGCGGCAGCTCGTAGTCGGCCAGGCCGGCGGCGCTTACGCTGCGCGGCATCCCGTCGAACTCGGTGGTGGCTGGGCTCTGCGCCATTACCATGCCGCCCTCGCCCTTCACCGCCCGCGCGCCCAGCGTGCCGTCCGAGCCGGTGCCGGACAGCACCACGCAGATGGCGCGCTCGTGCTGGTCGTGCGCGAGCGATCGGAAGAAGAAATCTATGGGCAGGCGCTGCCCGCGCGGCGCGGCGGGTTCCAGCAATTGCAGAGCGCCGTTCAAAAGCGCCATGTCGCAGTTTGGCGGGATGATATAGGCGCAGTTGGCGCGCACCGGCATGCCGTCCTCCACTTCGAACACCTGCATGCGGGTATAGCGGCGCACCAGATCCGTAAGGATGCTTTTATGGTCCGGGGCCAGGTGCTGCACCAGCACGAAGGCCATGCCGGGGTCGGCGTCGGCCGGCATGCCGGAGAAGAAAGCTTCGAAGGCCGCCAGGCCGCCGGCGGAAGCGCCTATGCCCACTATGGGAAAGCTATCCGGTTTCCGGGCCTCCGCCTGCGCGGCGGCGGGTTCCGCGGCGGGCGCGGGGGTGGTCTCTTTATTGATCTTGTCTTTCCTGCTCATAGCTGGTCCTCGATCCTGAAAACAAAATATGCCAGTCCGCGCCGCAACAAGGGGCACGCGGGTATAAATATATACGGGAACGCGGAGTAAGTGCGCTCCTGCCTGTATTTATAAATTTAATTCCCCCAATTACTGTCTACGGTAGAACAGTAACAAAATAGGGAGGTGGGGTCAATGCCGCATCAAGGGCTGGTTTGGGGTGTTTCTCAGCCTGGCGGTTTATGAGCGTGCATTAATGCCGGCACCATAGTGCCCGAGTTAGTGTAAATACGGGCACTTAGCGAAAAGCAGACCCAAGAGCCGCGCCGCTGGTTCATTCGTAATGGGTCCACATCCGTAATATCTTTATAGTCCGTTCGGCTTTATAGATCTGGTAGACAAGGCGATGTTTAATATTAATGCGCCTTGAGTAAGCGCCGGTAAGGTCACCTACCAGTTTTTCGTAAGGGGGAGGATTCTGCAGCGGATTAGCGCGCAGGATCGCCAATAGCGCGTCGGCGCGGGCGCGCAACCCGGCCGCCTGTATCTTTTTCGCGTCTTTGCAGGCGTCCCGCGTAAAAACAAGCGCCCAGCTCACCATGGCAGCTTTTTTGAACATTTAGCGATAGGGGTCTTCATGTTCTTAACAAGGGACTCGCGCATGCCCGGGACGGACAGTAGATAAAGCGTCTCCTGGATGGCTTCCCAATCCTCGGAGGAAACAAGTACCGCGGACGCGCGCCGGCCTACTATCTGTACCGGCCTGTGAGAAACCAGAGCCGCATCTACAAGATGAAAAAGCTGTGCGCGGGCCTGGCTGGTGGTTAGCGTTGTCATATAGTTATATGTACCACATATTGTACCACTTGGCAAGGGCCTGTTCCCGCCGCTAGGGCTGCCGGCAGGCCGTGCGGTCCTGCGTTTCCGCCGCCGTATCCTTCCCGCCGAAGGACAGCGCCAGGTTCATCAGTACGGCGAACACGGTGCCGAAAGCTATGCCGGCTATGTTCACCGTGCCCAGCGTAAAGCCTTTTACGCCCAGGCCCGTGGCCAGTATGATGGAAGAGCCGGCCACTATCAGGTTCCTGTGCTGGCAGAAATCCACCTTCGCGTCCAGCCAGATCTTTATGCCCATCATGGCTATCAGGCCGTAAAGTATCACGGTAACGCCGCCCAGCACGGGGTTGGGGATGGACTGTATGACCGCGCCGAACTTCGGGCACAGCCCTAGCAGCAGGGCTATACAGGCCGCGGCCATGAAATTATAAACGCTGAACACGCGGGTGATGGCCATCACGCCCATGTTCTCGGCGTAGGTGG
>CAIQNV010000041.1 GCA_903873295.1 uncultured Elusimicrobia bacterium | reverse complement strand
GTATGTAAAGGCGCGCAGGTTCAGGATAAGCAGCGGTTTTAAGTACGCGGTTTTATGGGTTTTTCTGCTGGTCGTGCTGGGGCTGGGGATCAGGTTCCTGATGTCTAAACTGGACTCGGGGGCGCCGGCGCCGGAGACCGCGGCGGAAGGGATAGGTGGATAAGAGGAACCGGGGGATGGATTCACCGCTGAGGCGCGGAGGTCGCGGAGTTCAGAGATTAGTGGTGGCAGGTTGCCTTAGTTAATATAATAACATAGTATCTATTGACAAAATGGTGTTACTGTGCTAATATATTGATATGAATGTCGATATACGGCGCCAGATAGCAGGTGAAGAGTTTGACTATCAGACTCTTATGGGCCTGCTTTCCGGGTATAGCAACCCTGCTATGAAGATAAGCGGCCTTATTAAGGCGGGGGATATTCTACGCGTAAAAAAGGGGCTTTATGTTTTTGGGGAGCGTCACCGCAGACGGCCTTACTCCCTGGAACTGCTGGCTAATTTGATCTACGGGCCTTCTATAATTTCCTCGGACTATATGCTTGCTCATTACGGCTTAATTCCCGAGGCCGTCTACGCTTTGACTTCAACCACCTTTAAAAGACCTAAAACCTTTAAAACGCCGCTGGGCGTATTTATGTATAAACAGGTGCCGGTTAAGTATTATCCCGTGGGGTTGCGCCGGTTTGAGTTTACAGGCGGGGCGTTCCTGGCGGCCGCGCCGGAGCGCGCCCTGGCCGATAAGATCCGCGAGGATGCCGGGAATATCTTCAATAACCAGAAAGAAGCGGAGCAGTATTTGTTCGAGGATCTGCGCCTGGACGAGGATGGTTTTTTCGCCATGGACCTTGCGCTGCTGGAAGACTGCGCCCGGCTGGCGCGCTCGCGGAAGATGCGGTTCTGCGCGGCTGTGCTGAAAAAAAGAAAGGGGAAGACATGAACCCTGCTATAGAAACAATGCTGGCGCGGTATACTTTTGCGGCCAATGAGGACAAGCTAAGGGCCTTGCGGGAGATATTGCAGGAAACCGCGCTGCTGGGGCTTTGGCGGGGGAAGTTTTTTGAGCACGCCGCTTTTTACGGCGGAACCGCGCTGCGGGTGCTTTACGGCCTGGACCGCTTCAGCGAAGATCTGGATTTTTCCCTGGTGAAACCGAACCCTGATTTTAAACTGGAGCCCTACTGCGGCTTTGTAAAGGACGAGCTCCGGGCTTTCGGCTTTACGGCGACTATTGAGGTTAAGAAAAAAACCGCGGGCGGGCAGGTGAGATCAGCTTTCCTTAAAGCGGACACGCTGGAGCAGCTGCTTGTTATAGGCATGGCGGGGGAAAGCGGGCTGCCGCTGACCAAAATTAAAATAGAGATCGACACCGACCCGCCGCCGCTGTTTAAGACCGAGGCGCGCGCTTTGCTTAATCCTATTCCGTTCAGCGTTAAGGTTTTTGCGCCGTCGTCCATGTTTGCCGGTAAAATGCACGCGCTGCTTTGCCGCGGCTGGAAGACCCGTGTTAAAGGCCGCGACTGGTATGATTTTGTGTGGTTTGTGGGGCGGCGCACGCCTGTTGATCTGCGGCATCTTGAGCAAAGGATGCGCCAGAGCGGTGATTGGGCTGAGGACGGCCCGCTTACAGAGGAGGCCTTCCGCGCTGTGCTGAGCCGGCATATAGCTTCCGTAAATATTGCACAGGCAAAAGAGGATGTTTCCCGGTTTTTGGCGGCCCCGGAGGCCGCAGCAGTCTGGTCCAAAGAGTTTTTTATGGATGTGGCCGGCAGGGTTATTACAGAGTAGTAATACGCCGGCCTTGAAAGCATAATAGCCTGCGCCTGACAGTGGCATTATAAAAGAGCGCGTTGGCGTTGTGGTGAAGGACGGGAAGACGTACACGAAGTATGTAAAGGCGCGCAGGTTCAGGCTAAGCAGCGGCTTTAAGTACGCGGTTTTGCGGGTTTTTCTGCTGGTCGTACTGGGGTTGGGGCTCAGGTTCCTGATGTCTAAACTGGACTCGGGGGCCCCGGCGCCGGAGACCGCGGCGGAGGGGATAGGGGGATAAGCGGCTTTAATTGCCTCCGGCGTTGGATTGGAAGGCTCCTTAGCGGGGCCTTTTTTATTTGGGTCTTGACAGATGGGGTGGTTACCTGTATACTATACGTGGAAGTAAGTTGCTATATATGTTAACAAAGCGCCATGAATATTAACAAGCTTGCCGGTTATGTGGCTGATAGCCCGGTTTTTAACGCCGAGATGCTGCGCGTCGGTAAGGCGGACCCGCGCTCTATTAATGTGCAATTAAGCCGGTGGAAAAAGGCAGGCAAGATCATTCAGCTTCGGCGCGGGTTGTATCTGATGAACTCGCCTTATATCAAGCTGCCCGCCGGGTATGACCTGTATATTGCCGGGGCCCTGCATAGCCCTTCGTACATCAGCCTGTATAAAGCGCTGGAATACCACGGCCTCATTCCCGAGGGTGTGGCGGTATATACCTGCGTTACCACCCGGCGGCCGGTAACAGTGCGTAACCCGGTGGGGGAATTTAGTTACCGGCATCTCAGGCAGGGGTTGTTCTGGGGGTATGAGAAAGCGGAGACAGCCGCCGGGGATTTTTTTGTGGCCTGCCCGGAAAAAGCCCTACTGGACCTATTCTATCTTGACGGAGTTAAGATCAGCGAGGCTTACCTGGAGGAGTTGCGGCTGCAGAATCTGGATACGCTGGACCTGGCCCGGCTTGGTGTTTTTGCGCAAAGGGCGGGCAGTCCGGGGCTTATTAAAGCGGCTGAAAAACTTGCGGCCTTTGTTAAAGCCCGCGCCGGGGAGGGCAAATATCTATGAGAGAATATCTGCTTGAACTGGTCGCAAAGCGCGGCGGCTATAACGAGCGCCTTAATATCATGCGTGAATACCTGCAGGCCTACATCCTGCGCCTGGTGTACGACGCCGGGGCTTTCAGGCGCATCGCTTTTGTGGGCGGGACGGCACTGCGGTTCCTGCACGGCCTGCCGAGGTTTTCCGAAGACCTGGATTTTTCGGCTGTGGAGGCGGAGCCGGGGACCTTTCCGGGCCTGCTGAAAAAATTGAAGGACGGGCTGGGTCTGGCCGGCTACCGGACGACCATCGTCTATGACGACCAGAAAACCGTCCTCTCGGCCTTCATTAAGTTCGAGGGGCTGCTGCAGGCTGCCGGCATGACGGGGCATAAAACGCAGCTGCTTTCTATCAAGCTCGAGATAGATTCCAACCCGCCCGCCGGCGCGGGGCTGGAGACCCGGCTGGTAAATAAATATTTCCCGGTGGCCTTCCAGGCTTATGACACGCCGTCGCTTTTTGCGGGCAAACTGCATTGCGTATATACACGCAAGTATCTGAAGGGAAGGGATTTCTTCGATATCGGGTGGTACCTTTCCAAGTGGCCGGACCTGAAGCCGAACCTTGTTATGCTCGGCAACGCGCTTAGACAGTCTGCCTGGAAAGGGGAGCTTCCCGAGGAAGCAACCTGGCGGAAATTGCTTTACGAAAAAACCGCCGCCTCGGATTGGGAAAAAGTTAGGCGCGATGTTGAAAATTTCCTGGAGAATCCGGGAGACCGCGATATCTTTTCCAAAGAAAATATCCTGGGTCTTATTTCTAAAGGTGGGGAGCGGAGCAGCGGGGGGGGGGTATGAAAGCTATTTTGGAATTCGATCTGCCTGAGGATGCTCCCGAACACAAACTTGCTCTGGACGGGGGCAAGTGGATGGCGGTCTGTTTTGATCTTGACCAGTGGCTGCGCTCCCTCGAAAAACATGAAAACCGCGACACGGTGGGCGTGTCGGAGGTGCGAAGTCGTATTCTTGAGGAGATTGATTCCCGCGGATTAAATTTAGAGTAAAGCGGTTGGACACTCTTATTATTCTTGTTTCCAAAATCAATCATATATTGTATATTATCGGAAATGGACCTAAAGCCTAAAGAAATAATTTCGCGGCTTGCCCGCATGCCGTATTTTACTATTGGCGGGCTTAATGTTTTTGCTTTTAAAACTTCTTATTTGTGCGTGTTCCTTTCGCGGCTGGAGAACAGAGGCGAGATCGTGCGCCTTAAGAGGGGGTTTTATGTCAGTCGGGCGTACTGCGACGCCATAAAGAATAAAGGGAAATGGACGCAGTATCTTGAATTTATTGCCGCCAGGATTTACAGCCCCGCCTACCTCAGCCTTGATTATGTGCTTTATAAACACAACCTGCTTACCGAGGTGCCGGTTAATTTTACGCTGGTTACCGCCAATAAAACAGCGGTCTATAAAAACGCGCTGGGGCTTTTCACCTATCATAAAGTAAAAAAGCCGCTTTTTTGCGGCTATAAAACCACGGAGGAGGGCGGGTTTCCCGTGTACAGGGCCTCAAAAGCGAAGGCGCTCTTTGATTTTCTTTACTTAAGGCGCAACTTGCTTGCCGGGGAGGGCGCTTTTAAGGCGCTGCGCCTGAACTTGGAGCACTTAAACAAAGCTGACCTTGCCGAGTTCGGGAAATACGCGACAATTTCGAAAACGACTAAAATGACCATGGCGGCAGACTGGATAAAAAATGCTCGAAGACATTAAAAACCTGCTGGCTGAAAACAGCGGCCTGTCCGGGGTTTTTCTGCGCAATCTTGTAAAGGAATACCTCCAGACGCTGGCCTTGTCTTTTCTTTACTCGCGCAAGGAATATTCCGGTCTTATCTTTTACGGCGGTTCGGCCTTGAAGCATTGCCACGGCTTGCCGCGCTTGTCCGAGGATCTTGATTTCGTCGACGCGCGCGGCGAGGTTTCCCTGCCGGCGCTGGCTAGCGACCTGAAGGATTATTTTTCGGCCAGGCACGGTCTTAAGGTCGAGACAAAGATCCAGAAGTTCTGCGTTCTGTTGAAGTTCCCGGTGCTTTTTGATCTGGGGCTGGCGGTGCGCCCGGAATCGGACCTGCTTTTTCTTAAATTGGAAGTGTATAAGGATATTTCGTTCTGCCGTGAGTATAAAACCGAGATAATCCCTCTTTTCGAGCATGGTGAGTCGGTGCTGGTTAAAACATTCGACCTGCCGACGTTGATGGCTACCAAAATACGCGCGGTTCTTAACCGCAGGTGGGCGAAGACGGGAAGAAAAGGGGAAATGCTGGCAACCGTAAAGGGGCGCGACTACTTTGACCTTATGTGGTATTTGCAGAAAGGCATTGAACCGAATATCGCCTGCCTTGAAAATATTCCCGATAGGAAGGAGCTTTATTCCAGACTTATTTCCGCGGTGAAAAAAATAGACGCCGCCAGTATAAAGTACGATTTGGACGCGCTTATTGCGGACAGGGACTATGTTGACAATCTGTCCGGTAATTTAAAACAGATTCTGCTTTCGCGGTTAAAAGGGTAAAAACGCAAAGCACGTGGCGCTAACGGCGTAAAGTTTATAGGCAGTTTTAACGGACCAGCGGCGGATCAAGGCTCCTTGCGGGGCCTTTTCCATTTGGGCCGGCCAAGCCAGGGAGGCGGCTTGTGACTTTTGTTACATTTACCTGGGGCTCGTAAAATTGTAGGATTAGTGTTATGAAAAGGGTAATGGGGAAGTACTCTAATTGGATCATACTGGCTTTGGACGGCGCCGTGGTGCTGTTTTCCTGGTGGCTTGCGTTCCAGTTGCGGTTTGATTTTAACCTGCCCGCCGGCGAACTTGAGAATATGCTGGGCACTGTCTTTGTTGTGCTGGTCCTGCGCCTGACGGCTTTTAATTATTTCGGGCTGTACCGCGGGCTGTACCGCTACGCGAGCCTCGCCGATCTTACTTCCATCCTGAAAGCCGTGGTTTACAGCCAGGTGGCGCTGACGGGGCTTATCCTTTTTCTCCGGCACGCGCATTTCCCCCGCAGCGTGCTTGTGATCGACCCCGTGATGACGCTTTTTCTGGTGGGGTTCGTGCGCTTTGCCATACGGGCCACGCGGGATTGGCGCTACAGCCGAGTGAACCAGGAACAATTGCCGCGCGCGCTAATTTATGGGGCCGGCGACCTTGGCGAGAGCGTGCTGCGCGATCTGCAGCGGGCTAAAAAACAGGCTTTTAATGTGGTGGGGTTCCTCGACGACGACCATGCTAAGTGGAATCACCAGATACACGGCCTGCCTATTCTTGGGGGGAAGAACCTGCTGCCGGGGATCCTGGAGGACCAGAAGATAGACCAGGTTATTGTGGCGGTGAACCACAGCCGCGGGCCTATTATCAAAGGCCTTATGGCGCTGTGCGCGGGCGGCTGCCGCGGGGTGCAGTTCAAGACGGTGCCCACTTTGGAAGAGCATCTTAGCCAGAAAAGCGGCGGCTATTCCATAAGGAAGATCGAGCTTTCGGACCTGCTGCCGCGCAAAAAATTCAGCTGGATATGGCCGCGCTTACGGGGATCCTCTCCGGCAAGACGGTGCTGGTTACCGGCGCGGGCGGCACTATAGGGGCCGAGCTTTGCCGGCAGGTGCTGCGGTATAACCCCGCGCGGCTGGTCATGCTTGAAAACCATAATACCGCGATGTTCTATATTGAAAAAGAGCTGGTAGAGGCCGGCCACGCCGGCAGGCTTACGGCTATTGTGGGGGATGTTAAGGACGAGGTGCTGCTGGACAATCTGTTCAAGACCTATGGCCCGCATATTGTGTTCCACGCGGCGGCGCATAAGCATGTGCCGCTTATGGAGACCAATCCGCAGGAGGCCGTGAAGAACAATACCCTGGGCACCTACGCGCTGGCCGAGGCGGCTACTAAATACAAGGCGGAGCGCTTCCTGTTCATTTCCACGGATAAGGCCGTGCGGCCCAGCAGCGTTATGGGGGCCAGCAAGCGGCTGGCGGAGATGGTGGTGCGGGCTTTTGCCGAGGTTAACGGCACCAGGTGTATGTCGGTGCGGTTCGGCAATGTGCTGGGGAGCAGCGGCAGCGTGGTGAAGATCTTCCAAGAGCAGATCCTGGGCGGCGGGCCGGTTACGGTCACCCACCCGGAGGCTACGCGCTACTTTATGACGGTGGAGGAGGCTATTCAGCTTATTCTGCAAGCCTGCACTATGGGCCAGGGCGGCGAGATTTTTGTGCTGAACATGGGGACGCCGGTCAAAGTGGACGATCTGGCCCGGAATCTTATTGTGCTTAACGGGCTTGAGCCAGGGAAGGATATAGAGATAAAGTACACGGGGATGCGCGCGGGGGAGAAGATGTACGAGGAGCTTTTTCGGCCCTCCGACGTGCGCAAGGACACCGGGCACCCGGATATCTTCATGGCGGTGCCCGAGGAAAGCGATATCGCGATCTTAAAAGAGCAGATGAGCAGCCTGCGGCTGCTGAGCGAGCTGCCCGAGCCGGGGCCGATCCTGGAGGGGATAAGAAAGCTGATCCCGGCCTATACGGGGGACCCGGAGGGGAAGCGGGGTGATAGGGAAGGGAGTTCACCACAGAGACACAGAGAGGGAGGAGGTAAGAATTAAGGGGACAGTATATTTAATTATACGGCGGCGGGCTGGTTTTTTGTTGTTGAAAGTTGGTATTATTTTACGGCGGATTAACGAGCGGAGCGGATTTAAGGAGATAGAGATGAAATATTTGCTTATGGTTTGTCTGGCGGCGCTGGGCGCGGGGCCGGGATTCGCGCAGGAACAGGAACAGGCGTTTACCGCCAAAGTGTTCACCGCCAAGGGGACGGTAGACTGTCTTAAGAAAGGCGCCCCCGCCTGGGTGCCCGTTACCGCGCCTTTTATGCTGGAAGAGGGCGACAAGATCAAGACCGGTTTCGAGGGCAAGGCCGAGATCTATATAAAATACGGCTCTAAAATAAGGCTGGTCTCGGATACCCTTTTTATCGTGAAAAAAGTGTCGCAGCAGGAAAACATAGTGGAAGTCGCCCGCGGGAAAATGCAGGCCTGGATCCGCAAATTCGCCGGGCGCTCGTTCTCCGTGCGGACGCCGGCGGCGGTCTGCGCCGTGCGCGGCACCGTGTTAGCGGTAGAAGTGACCGAAGCCGGCGAGGCCACCTGGGACCTTTTCACCGGCTCGCTGCAGATCTCGGACAACAGGAACCGCACCGTGGACCTGGTGCCCTATCAGCGCCTTCATGTTACCCAGTCCGGGGGCGCGGCCGCGCCCGAAGCGCTTCCTTCCGACGTGAGCAGGCCTTCGGAGCCCTCCAGGACCAAAGAGGAGAAGGCCGAAATAAAGGCCGAGAAGGATATGCTCAAGGGCAAGCCCCAGGAAAAGCCCGAAGCCGGCAAGAAAGAGGAAAAGAAGAAAGACGAGGCCCCCGCGCCGGTAGAAGAGACGGAGGTTCTTACGGTGGAAGAGCCCGTTACCAGCGTTATCCCCACGCAGGAAGTGCAGGAAAACTGCGACGTCAGCGCTTCTTCCCCCGACTGTCATCTGTAAGTTCTTCCGCTTAAAAAACAGGCTGCCTCGTCCGGCAGCCTGTTTTTTTGTATTATTTAAAAAAGGCAGGCGCCTTTTTAATGTTTTAAGGAGAGTGCTATGAAAGGAATTATACTTGCGGGCGGGTCGGGAACGCGGCTTTATCCTATCACCAGCGTGGTCTGCAAGCAGCTGCTGCCGGTTTACGACAAGCCCATGATCTACTATCCGCTGTCGGCGCTGATGCTGGCCGGCATACGGGAGATCCTGATAATTTCCACGCCCGCCGACCTGCCGCGGTTCAGGGAGATCTTCGGCGACGGTTCGGCCTGGGGACTTAAGCTCAGCTACAAAGAGCAGCCCCGCCCCGAGGGGCTGGCCCAGGCGTTCCTGCTCGGCGAGGAGTTCCTCGGCCAGGCCGACGCCTGCCTGGTGCTGGGCGATAATATCTTTTACGGCCACGGCCTGCCGCAGGCTTTCCAGAAGGCGGTCGCCGCGGCCAAAGAAAAGAGCGCCACGGTGTTCGGCTATTACGTTAACGACCCCGAGCGCTACGGCGTGGTGGATTTCGATAAGTCGGGCAAGGCGCTTTCGATAGAGGAGAAGCCGGCCAAACCCAAGAGCAACTACGCGGTTACCGGGCTTTATTTTTACCCTAACGATGTGGTAGCGGTAGCCAAAGCCGTGAAGCCCAGCGCCCGCGGCGAGCTTGAGATCACCGACGTGAACAAGGCTTATTTAAAGCGCGGCGCGCTTAAAGTGGAGCTGCTGGGCCGCGGCTATGCCTGGCTGGATACCGGCACTTTTGAAAGCCTGCTCGAGGCGGGTGACTTTATAGCGACGGTGGAGAACCGCCAGGGGCTTAAGATAGCCTGCATCGAGGAGATCGCCTACAGCATGGGGTATATCAATAAGGAGCAGCTGCTGCGCTTCGCCGACGGGCTGAGCAAGAACAGCTACGGGCAGTATTTGAAGAAAATAGCCGAAGAATAAAGAGCCGGGGAAGGGGAGTTCACCACAGAGGCACAGAGGGGGAGGAGGTCGGAAGAGATCGGAGCCGGGAATAGGGAATTAAATATGCCTTTTGAATTCGAGAAATTGAAGCTGGACGGGCTGGTGCTGGTGAAGCCGCGCATTTACCAGGACGATAGAGGTTTTTTCATCGAGTCCTATAAAAAAAGGGATTTCGCCGCGGCGGGGCTCCCTCAGGAGTTCGTGCAGGATAATCATTCCAGCTCCACGCAGGGCGTGCTGCGGGGGCTGCATTACCAGCGGGGGCCCGCGGCCCAGGGGAAGCTCGTGCGCTGCATCGCCGGGGCCATCCTCGACGTAGGCGTGGATATCCGGCGGGGCTCCCCGACCTTCGGCAAATGGGACGCGGCCGAGCTGTCCGCCGTGAACGCGCATATGCTTTACCTGCCGCCGGGCTTCGCGCACGGCTTTTTAGTGCTGAGCGCGGCCGCCGAGATAATTTATAAATGCACTACGGAATATTCCCCCGAAGACGAGGGGGGCATCCGCTGGAACGACCCCGACATAGGCGTGGATTGGACCCTCGCCGACCCGTTCCTTTCCGCCAGGGACGGCGCGCTCCCTTTCCTTAAGGACGCGAAGCTTTGATGCGCGTCTTCATTACGGGTTCAAAAGGGCAGCTGGGCGGCGCTTTCGCGGCCCGGTTCGCCAGGAACGGCTGGGACCATGCCGCCGCCGACCTCGACACGCTGGATATCGCCGATGCCGACGCCGTGATGGACGCCCTGATGGCTTACCGCCCGGGGCTTATAATAAACTGCGCCGCCTACAACCTGGTAGATAAAGCGGAAACGGAAAAAGAAAAAGCTTTCGCCGTGAACGCCGAGGGGACGCGCAACCTCGCTTTCGCCGCCCGCAAGCTTGAAGCGTCCTTCGTCCACTTCGGCACCGACTATGTTTTTGACGGGGCCAAGGCCGCTCCCTACACGGAGGACGACAAGCCCAACCCGCTTAATAATTACGGACTGTCGAAGCTGAAGGGGGAGGATTACGCGCGGCAGGCCGAGCGCGCTCTTATCTTCCGGCTGAGCTGGGTTTTCGGGCAGGGAGGCCAGAATTTCATCTACAAGCTCCGGGAGTGGGCGAAGAAGCCGGGCCCGCTCAGGATCTCCGCCGACGAGGTGTCGGTCCCCGCTTATGCCGAAGACGTAGTGACGGCGGTGCTGGAGGCCCTTAAGCGCGGCCTCAGCGGCACCTGGCACCTGACGAATACCGGCTGCTGTTCGCGCTATGACTGGGCGAAGCTGGTGTTAAAAGAATGCGGGCTGGGAAAAGAGCTGCTGCCGGCGCGGATGGCCGACTTCAACCTGCCCGCGCGCAGGCCGGGTTATTCGGCGATGTCGAACGCGGCGCTTTCGGGCGAGCTGGGGATTAAAATCCCCGGCTGGGAAGAGGCGGTCGGTAGATTTATTAATGAAGAAAAAGGGAACTGAGCGGGGAGTTCACCACAGAGGCACAGAGGGGGATGAGGTAAGAGGAGCGGGAAGGGAGAAGAGCTATGAAGACTATTCTTGTGACGGGCGGGGCGGGGTTTATCGGGAGCAATTTTATACGGTATGTTCTTGAGAAGACCGGGTTCAAAGGCCGGGTGGTGAACCTGGACAAGCTGACCTATGCCGGGAATCCGGAGAACCTGGCGGGGATAGAGCGCGCATACAAAGGGCGCTACGCTTTCGTGAAAGGCGATATCTGCGACTTCAAGCTGCTGGCCGGCTTGTTCGGGAAATATAAGCCCGACGCCGTGGCGCATTTCGCCGCCGAGAGCCACGTGGACCGCTCGATCTTCGGCCCCAAGGATTTTGTCGAGACTAACATCCACGGCACTTTCGCCCTGCTTGAAACCTCGCGGCAGGCCTGGGCCGGCCGCAAGGACGTCCGCTTCCACCATGTCAGCACGGACGAGGTTTACGGCTCGCTGGGCAGGACCGGCAAGTTCAGGGAGACCACGCCCTACGACCCGCGCAGCCCTTATTCGGCTTCGAAGGCTTCGTCGGACCATCTGGTCCGCGCTTATCATCATACCTACGGCCTGCCCGTAACCATCTCCAACTGCTCGAATAATTACGGGCCTTACCATTTCCCGGAAAAGCTGATACCGCTGGCCATCCTTAACGCGCTGGAAGGCAAGCCGCTGCCGGTGTACGGCGACGGACTGCAGGTGCGCGACTGGCTGTACGTAGGGGACCATTGCGCCGCTATCTGGAAAATAATGAGCAAAGGCCGCGCGGGGGAGACCTATAACGTGGGCGGCAGCTGCGAGATGAAAAATCTCGACGTGGTGAAGGGGATCTGCCGCGCGCTGGAGCGCGCCGTGCCGGCCCGCCACAATAAGGCGCTCGGCGGCGGGAGCTACGCCGGCCTGATAACTTTCGTCAAGGACCGCGCCGGGCACGACCGCCGCTACGCCATAGATTTCAGCAAGCTGCAAAAAGAGCTGGGCTGGCGGCCCTCGGTGCGCTTCGCGGAAGGCCTGGCGAGGACCGTGGACTGGTACCTGGCCAACCCGGCGTGGGTGAGGAACGTAAAAACGGGTGCGTACCGCAAGTGGATAAACAAGAATTACGGGGGATAAGGATCGGGGAATGGGATTCACCACAGAGGCACAGAGGGGGATGAGGTAAGAAGAGATAAGAGCCGGGTTTGGGAAAGAGTTCGCCGAAGCGGTGGAATTTAGTATGAAGATAATTTTTTTAGGCACTAACGGGTGGTATGACAGCGGCACGGGGAATACCGTCTGTACGCTGATAAAGACCAAGCGCTGGGATATCGTGCTGGACGCCGGCTACGGCCTCTCCAAACTGGACGCGCACTGCGACGGCTCAAAGCCGGTCTTCATACTCCTCAGCCACTTCCACCTCGATCATATCGCCGGCCTGCACACGCTGGCCAAATTCCGGTTTAAAAAAGGCGTCGTTCTCTGCGGCCGCTCAGGAGCGCGCCGCGTGCTCGGCACTTTCGTGAACCGCCCGTTCACTGTGCCGCTTCAAAAGCTGCCCTATCCGGTGAAGGTGCTGGAGCTGCCGGCCCAGGCCGGAGAACTGCCTTTTAAAATTACTACGCTGCCGCTGGTGCACGCGGATCCCGTGCTGGGGCTGCGCCTTGAGCTGGAGGGGAAAACCCTGGCCTACTGCACCGACACCGGCTACTGCCCCAACGCTTTAAAGCTGGCGGGCGGCGCCGATCTGCTTATTACCGAATGCGCCCATCTGCCCGGCGAACACAATCCCGCCTGGCCGCACTTTAACCCGGAAACCGCCGGGAAGCTGGCGGCGGAGGCGGGGGCGAAGCGCCTTCTGCTCACTCATTTTTCGGCCGAAAGATACCACACGAAAGCCCTGCGCGCCATGGCCCTGCGCCATGCCCGCTCTATCTTCCCCAACACCGCCGCCGCCAAAGACGGCCTGGTCCTGAAGTTTTAAAGAGCTGCCGCCGCTCCCGATTCCTTCTTTTGCTATAATATCTATATTAAGCGGGCTTGTTTCAGCCACAATTGAATCTTCAACAAGGCGGGACGATGAAAAAGGCTTTGATTACCGGGATCACGGGGCAGGACGGGGCTTACCTGGCGGAATTTCTTCTGAACAAAGGCTATGAAGTCCACGGCATCCGCCGGCGCTCAGCCTCGGTGAATACGGTCCGTATAAGCCACCTTTTAAAACACCCTGGCCTTGCGCTGCATTACGGCGACCTTACCGATTCCACCAATCTCACCCGGCTGATAGCGCAGGTAAAGCCGGACGAAATTTATAATCTGGGCGCGCAGAGCCATGTGGCGGTGAGCTTTGAGGAGCCGGAATATACCGCCGACTGCGACGGGCTGGGCACTATGCGCCTGCTCGAGGCCGTGCGGCTGCTGGGTCTGGTGAAAAAAACCCGCGTCTACCAAGCCTCCACTTCGGAGCTGTACGGCAAGGTGCAGGAAATACCGCAGAGCGAAAAAACCCCTTTCTACCCCCGCAGCCCCTACGGCGTGGCCAAGATGTACGCCTACTGGATAACCGTGAATTACCGCGAGTCGTACGGGCTCTTCGCTTCCAACGGCATCCTGTTCAACCACGAGAGCCCGCTGCGCGGCGAGGAATTCGTTACCCGCAAGATCACCCGGGCTCTGGGCCGTATCCTGCTGGGCGAGCAGAAGTGTCTTTATATGGGCAATATGAACTCGCTGCGCGACTGGGGCCACGCCCGGGATTATGTGCGCGCGATGTGGCTGATACTTCAGCAGAAAAAGTCCGAGGATTTCGTGATAGCCACGGGCAGGCAGCATTCCGTGCGCAGATTTATCGAGCTGGCCGCGGAAGAACTGGGGCTGACAGTAGGCTGGAAAGGGAAGGGCTTGAGCGAGGTCGGGTTTGTAAAAGCCGTTAAGCCGCCGTCCGGGCTCGAGTCGGAAGTTAAGGTTAAAAAAGGCGACGTGATAGTGCGCGTGGACGCCAAATTCTACCGCCCGGCCGAGGTGGAAACCCTGCTTGGCAACCCTGCCAAGTCAAAGCGCGTGCTTGGCTGGAAGCCGGAGATCTCTTTTGAGGCGCTAGTGGTTGAAATGGCCGCCTGCGACCTGAAGCTGGCGCTGAGCGAGCACTGCCTTAAGAAGGCCGGCTACGGCGCGGTGAAGAACTGCTAAATGAAAAAAGCTTTGATCACCGGGAACCGCGGGCAGGACGGGGCTTATCTCAGCCAGCTGCTGCTTTCCAAGGGGTATGAAGTTTACGGCGCCGACCGCACCGGGGATTCCGGCCTGTGGCGCCTGCGCGAGCTGGGCATAGAGGGCCGCGTTAAAGACGCTTTCCTGGATATCCTGGAACTCACCAATATAATGGACGCGCTGGAGAGGATACAGCCCGACGAGGTTTATAACTTCGCCGCGCAGAGCTTCGTCAAGACGTCCTTCGACCAGCCCATCCTTACCGCCGAGATAAACGCGGTGGGCGTGACGCGCCTGCTTGAGGCCATCCGCAAGGTGCAGCCGAAGATCAGGTTCTTCCAGGCTTCCACGGCGGAGCTGTTCGGCAGCACCGGCAGCGCCCAGCAGAACGAGACCAATCCTTTCCACCCCAAGAGCCCTTACGGCGTTTCCAAACTTTACGCCCACTGGATAACCGTGAACTACCGCGACGCGCGGGCCATGCACGCCTCTAACGGCATCCTTTATAACCACGAAAGCCCGCTGCGCGGAGAGGAATTCGTTACGCGGAAAATAACCGCCGCCGTTGCCCGGATCCGGAAAGGTCTGCAGGAGAGCGTCACCGTAGGCAATCTGGATTCCCGTCGCGACTGGGGCTACGCCAAAGAATATGTGGAAGGCATGTGGCTGATGCTGCAGCAGCCCGTGGCCGGGGACTATGTGCTGGCCTCCGGCAAAACCCATACCGTGCGCGAATTCGTGGAAGCGGCCTTCCTCGCGGCCGGCTTCCGGCTTGAATGGCGCGGCAAGGGGCTTGAAGAAAAAGGCGTGGATGCGGCTACCGGAAAGGCGCTTGTAGAGGTATCGAAGGATTTTTACAGGGCGCTGGACGTGGACGTGCTTACCGGCGACGCCACTAAAGCCAGAGAAAAACTGGGCTGGACGCCCAAAACTGAATTCAAAGAGCTGGTAGCCATAATGGTGGACGCGGATCTTAAACGTCTCGAGGTGAAACAATGAAAGCTGTCATCCTGGCGGGCGGTTCCGGCACAAGGCTTTGGCCCGTTTCGCGCTACGGCCTGCCCAAGCAGTTCATAAAGCTGAACGGCGGCAAATCCCTGCTGGCCCAGACGGTGGAGCGGCTGGCCGCGGTGGTGCCGCTGCGCGATATTTTCGTCATCACCAACGAGGATTACCGCTTCCACGTGCAGGAGGACCTCCGGTCCGTTTCTTTGGCGATGGAGAACAACGTGATCCTGGAGCCCGTCGGGCGCAATACCGCCCCGGCCATAGCGCTGGTAATGAAATACTGCCTCGAAAAACTCAAGTGCCCGAAGGACGAGGTGATCTTCATCTGCCCGTCCGACCATATCATCGAGCCGGTGGAGAAATTCGCCGGCTACGCCCGCCAGGCCGAAGCGGCCGCCAAAGCGGGCAGCATCGTCACCTTCGGGATCAAGCCGTCGCGCCCGGAAACAGGCTACGGCTACATTAAAAAAGGCGGGAAAGCGCGGGGCGGCGGCGTCTTCAAAGTGGAGAAGTTCGCCGAGAAGCCCGATCTTAAAACGGCCGGGAAATATCTGAAGGCCGGCGATTATTACTGGAACTCGGGGATGTTCTCTTTCAGCATCGCCACGATGCTTTCGGAATTCAAGGCTTACGCGCCCGAGATCAGCCGCAAAATGGGCGCCACGCTGGCGAAGATGACCGCCGATTTTAAGAATATGCCGTCCATCTCCATCGACTACGCGGTGATGGAAAAATCGAAAAAAGCCGCCGTGCTGCCGATAGACATCCTCTGGTCCGACGTGGGCTCCTGGGATTCGCTGCCGGAGGTCATAAAGCCGGACGCGGAAGGCAACGTTAAAGTGGGCGACGTGCTGGCCCTGGACACCGAGCGCACCATCGTTATGGGGGAGAAGCGCCTTATTGCCGCGATAGGGCTTAAGGACCTGATAATAGTAGATACCGTGGACGCCCTGCTGATAGCCCGCCGCGGCGAGGCGCAGCGCGTCAAAGAAGTGGTGGATATGCTTAAGGAGCGCAAGCGCAAAGAAGTGGTGGAGCACCTCACCACCTACCGCCCCTGGGGCCACTTCGTGGTGCTGGAGGAGGGCCCCCGCTACAAGATTAAGCGCATCGTTTTAAAGCCGGGGCAGAAAGTGAGCCACCAATTGCATTATCACCGCAGCGAGCACTGGATAATAGTGAAGGGTACGGCCAGAGTGACCCTGGGCGGGAAAACTAAGCTGGTGCACGAGAATGAAAGCACCTACGTGCCCAAGTCCACGGAGCACCGCCTGGAGAACCCCGGCAGGGTCCCGTTGGAAATGATAGAGGTGCAGAACGGGGAGTACGTGGGCGAGGACGACATCGTAAGGCTGAACGATATCTACGGGCGCAAGAATAAGTAATGGACGCTAAAAACAATGTCTATGTGGTCGCCGGGCCTAACGGGTCGGGCAAGACCACCTTCGCCAGGGAATTCCTCCCCAATTACGCCAATTGCTCCAATTTCGTGAACGCGGACCTGATAGCGCAGGGGCTGTCGCCCTTCGATCCCCGCGAGGCTTCCATAAAGGCGGGAAAGCTGGTCCTGAGCCGGATAAACGATTTTTCCAAAAGCGGCGTCGATTTCGGGTTCGAGACCACTTTGTCGGGGAGAACGCATTTAAGGCTGCTGCACAGGCTGGAAGCGAGGGGCTATCATGTCCACATCTTCTTCTTGTGGGTCCCGGGCGCCGAACTGTCGCTGCTGCGGGTAAAGAACCGCGTCGCCGACGGGGGGCATAATGTCCCGGCGGTCGACGTCTGCCGGCGGTTCAAGCGCTCCATCGCTAATTTCTTCGAGGTGTACATGCATTCGTCCACTACCTGGATGCTGTTCGACACCTCCGGCACTACGCCCGTGCTGGCGGCTAAAGGAAAGAACGGCGGCGTCACGATAGAGAACGCGGAAGTTTACGCCAGGATCACCGGGAAAATTTAACTATGAAAAAAAGATTATCAATGCAGGACAAGGCGGAAGTCGCGATGAGAGTGGCCGCGCGGAAGGTGGTAGCGGAACATAAAAAAACCGGCCGCCCGCTCGCGGTCTGGAAGAACGGCCGCGCCGTGAACCTTCCGGTCGACAAAGTTTAAGGAGACGATCATGAAAGTAGTCATTCTTGCGGGCGGGATGGGGACGCGGCTGAGCGAAGAGACCGATCTTAAGCCCAAGCCCATGGCCGAGATAGGCACGAAGCCCATGCTCTGGCACATCATGAAGATCTACTCGCATTACGGGTTCAACGATTTTGTGCTGTGCCTCGGCTACAAGGGCTACATGATAAAGGAGTATTTCGCCAACTACTTCCTGCACCAGGCCGACGTGACCATAGACATGAAGAACAACAAGATGGAAGTGCACCACAGGAAAGCCGAACCCTGGAAGGTGACGCTGGTGGACACCGGCCTTAACACCATGACCGGCGGGCGCATTAAGCGCGTGCAGGAATACCTGGGCAGAAAACCTTTCATGCTTACCTACGGCGACGGCGTGGCCGACGTGGACCTTAAGAAACTTGCTGCTTTTCATAAGAAAAGCCGGGGTTACGCTACTATGACGGCAGTTCAGCTCCTGGGCCGGTTCGGCGCGGTAGAAATAGGAGATAATGCCCGGGTTACGGCTTTCAAAGAGAAACCTCACGGTGACGGCGCCTGGATAAACGGCGGCTTCTTTGTTCTTGAGCCGGAGGTTTTCGACTATATAAAAGACGGTGACTCCACTATCTGGGAGCGCGCTCCGCTCGAGACCTTGGCTACCGGGGGGAAGTTGGCGGCTTATCAGCACACCGGTTTTTGGAAGTGTATGGATACCCTGCGCGACAAGACCGAGATGGAAAACCTCTGGAAATCCGGCAAAGCGCCGTGGAAAATATGGAAATGAACTCCTGGCGGGGCAAAAAAGTGTTCCTGACCGGCCATACCGGTTTTAAAGGAGCCTGGTTGTCCGTCTGGCTCGACGCGCTCGGAGCGAAAGTGACCGGCTACGCTTTGAAGCCGCCCACGAAGCCCAGCCTTTTTGAACTCTGCCGGCTCGACCGCCGGGTGAAGTCGAACATCGGGGATATCCGGGACGCCGCCAAGGTCAGAAAGGCCATGCTGGCCGCCGCGCCGGAGATAGTCATACACATGGCCGCCCAGCCGCTGGTGCGGGAGTCCTACCGGGCTCCGGCGGAGACTTACGAAACCAACGTGATGGGCACGGTGAACCTGCTGGAGGCCGTGCGGGCCTGCGGTTCGGTCAGGGCCGTGGTGAACGTGACTACGGATAAGTGCTACGAGAACAAAGAGCATTTGCGCGGCTATAAAGAGGGGGAGCCCCTCGGCGGCTACGACCCGTATTCGTCCAGCAAAGCCTGCTCTGAATTGGTGACCTCAGCTTACCGCAATTCTTTCTTTAATCCGGCCGACTATAAAAAACACGGAGTAGCGCTGGCGTCAGCCCGCGCCGGCAATGTTATCGGCGGCGGGGACTGGGCCGCGGACCGGCTTATTCCGGACATGATACGCGCCGCCTTGAAAGGCGAAAAGGTGCGCATCCGCAACCCGCGCGCCATCCGCCCCTGGCAGCATGTGCTAGAGCCGCTGGCCGGCTATCTGCTGCTGGCCGAGCTGCTTTATACCCATGGCCCCCGCTACGCCGGGGCCTGGAACTTCGGCCCGGACGCCGGCGACGCCAGGGACGTGGAGTGGATAGTGAAGAGGATGTTCGCGGCCTGGCCGGAAGCGCCGGGCTATGTGATAGATAAAGGCCGGCACCCGCACGAAGCGCATTTCCTTAAACTGGATTCGTCTAAAGCCCGCCGGGAACTGGGCTGGAAGCCCCGCTGGCATATAGGCGCCGCCATAGACAAAATAATCGATTGGACCCGCGCCTACGCCGCAAAAGAGGATATACGAAAGGTTTGTCTGGAGCAGATCAGCGAGTACGCGGATTGAATCGCAGCGAGGAAAACAATGAAACGCGAAGAAATTTTGAACGCCGTGAAGGCCTACCACTCAACCGCTTTTCCCTCCAAGCCGTTCAACAGGGAAAAGGATACCGTGCGCTATGCGGGAAGGGTGTTCGACGAAAAAGAGCTGGTAGCCCTGGTGGATTCGTCGCTTGATTTCTGGCTCACGGAGGGCCGCTACGCAGAGAGTTTCGCGGAAAAGATCTCCGACTTCCTTGGCGTTGAAAACGTCATCCTGGTCAATTCCGGCTCGTCCGCGAACCTGCTGGCGCTTTCGGCCCTGACCTCTAAAAAACTCGGCAAAAAAAGGCTCGTCCCGGGCGACGAGGTGATCACCGTGGCGGCGGGCTTCCCGGCTACCGTTACGCCCATCCTGCAGAACGGGCTGATCCCGGTTTTCGTGGACGTGGAACTGCCCACCTACGATATCAATATCGAGGCGCTTAAAAAGGCGGTTTCGCCCAAGACCCGCGCCATTTTCCTCGCCCACACTCTGGGCAACCCGTTCAATGTGGAAGAGGTGCTGAAGGTAGTAAAAGAACACGACCTCTGGCTTATCGAGGACAACTGCGTGGATGGCAATAGGTGCTCCGTGGTTAGAATCGATGGAGAGATTCAGGTGCAGACAATCAAGGAGATTTACAGTCTCTTTCACCGCTCACGTTATGAAATATTTGAAGTGCTATCGCATGGAGAAGTTTTTTTTGAACGAGATATGAGCGCCCCGAGCGCCGAGTTCCTGAATACTTTAAGTAAACGGCAACTGGCAATTATCGAGCTGTATAAAAAATATGCCGCTGACTCAAAGAAAATAATGCGTGAGCTTGGGATCACTTCCGGATCGTATTATTGCAGTCTCTCGGAGATCAGGCGTAAGATGAGAGATTTCGTGGGTGTGACTCCCAAATGGTCACAAGTTAAAAACGTGGTTTTTAAGGGTGTGCAGGATGTTATGCGCGTTACCCAGAATTTTGGCCAGACGTCCGTTACGGCGGATCACAGGATGATGGCTTTTAAAAACCGCCGACTTAGTGACACTTATACCCGTGATTTCGTGAAAGGCGGCGATGATTTTGTTAATATACTGCTGCCGGAAAACAGCGGCAAGCAGAGTGTCGATCTGGCTAAATATCTGTCAGGGTACGCGCAAAAGAACGGCCGTATTAAATTCGATAAGGAATGGCTCTGGTTCGAGTATAATAAAAAATGCTGGAAAGGGAAGATGTCGGAATTGCCAAAGATCAAGAGACTATACGAAGGCGGAGATTTGAAGATCTTATGCGCTTTGTTCGGGCTTTATTGCGCTGAAGGTAGTTGCGGACATGAGTTAAGGTTCAGCTCCTCTGACTACGAATGCGTTAGCCTTGCGGCCAAGTATATAAAGGCCATAAGCAACCTTAAAACCGTAAGAATTTCCGCGCAAGACTCCAGAGCCTTGGTTAAAACCGTCAGGGGAAGAGACTTTAAAAATAGAAAAGTGATGTTCTCAACGAATTTGGGACACGAACTTATCAATATCCTTTTTAGCGCGCTGGGGGGGACAGGCAGCTATGATAAAAGGGTGCCGAATTTCGTATTCAACCTGGACAAGGAATATATGCGGGCGTTTTATGATTTTTATATAAATGGCGATGGCTGTAGGAAATCCGAAAACAAGATTGATTTTGTTATAACCACTGCGAGCGCTAAAATGGCTTCTGGTGTTAATTTGCTCAATAACCTGATTTTTGGAAGGCATTCCCGGATCGTTATCTCCAAAAATAAGTATTACGATGTGGCTCCGGTTAAATCAATCGGGTGCATAAAGCGGAAGGTTAGGGATGTTAAAATCATAAAAGACGCCGAAGTATATGATATCACCGTTGACGGCACTGCGACTTTTGTGGATGCTTGCGGCAATGTGTTACTCCATAACTGCGACGCTTTCGGCAGCCGCTATAAGGGAAAATATACCGGCACGTTCGGGCATATCGCCACTATCTCTTTTTATCCGGCCCACCACATAACAACCGGCGAAGGCGGCGCCGTGGTTACCAACAATGAGCAATTGGCGCAGCTCATACGCTCGTTCAGGGACTGGGGCCGCGACTGCTACTGTGCCGGCGGCGAGAACAACACCTGCGGCAAGCGCTTCTCCCAGCAGTTCGGGACGCTGCCGGCCGGCTACGACCATAAATATGTCTACTCCGAACTCGGCTATAACCTGAAAATGACCGATATGCAGGCGGCGATAGGTTCCGCCCAGATGGACAAGCTTGAGATGTTCGGAGAAAAACGGCGGGTGAATTTCAAGCGTTACCAGAAGATCTTCGGCGTCTACTCGAAATTCTTTCTTCTCCCCGAAGCGACTCCGGGCGCGGACCCCTCCTGGTTCACTTATATCCTCTCCGTCAGGGAAGACGCTCCGTTCACGCGCAATGAACTAGTGACGTTCTTGAACGAGCGCCGGATAGAGACCAGGAATATCTTTGCCGGCAATATGCTCCGCCAGCCGGCTTTCATCGGCAGGCCCTGCCGGGTGGAGGGGGAACTGCCCGTTACGGACTTCATCATGAACAACACTTTCTTCCTCGGGACCTATCCCGGGATGACGGAGGAGATGTTCTCCTACGTCGAAGACTGCGTCGCCGAATTTGTCGGGCGGTTCTCGAAATGATAGTGAAAAAATACAGGTCCGAGGTCGTTTCCGTAGAGAATCCGGTGGCCGACATCCGGACCGTAACCCTGCGCCCGCTGGATAAGCCCTATAAGTACAACCCCGGCCAGTTCCTTCACCTGGCGCTCGATGAATTCGACCCCGCCAGACCCTGGCCCGAATCGCGCTGCTTTTCGATGAGGAGCTCTCCGGACGAGGAGACGCTCCGTATAACCTTCGCAGCGAAGGGAAAATTTACCGAGCGCATGGCTCTGGAGCTCGTTCCCGGGAAGATCATACATGTGAAGCTGCCCTACGGAGATATATTTTCGGCCGAACACGATACACGGAAGTCCGTCTTTGTCGCGGGAGGGACGGGCATCACGCCTTTCCTCTCGCTGTTCACGTCCAAAGCCTTCTCGGCTTACCAGGAGCCCAGGCTATATTTCGGCGTTCGGAATCCCTCTCACCAGCTTTACTCGGCCGATCTTGAAAAAGCCGCAGGCGTTAATCCCTCTTTTCAGCTCACGTTCCTGAACGAGGAAAAAGACGGCCGGCTCGATATCCGGAAGATCTTCAGCGAGAACGGGCCCTCCGCCGTTTACTTTATCTCCGGTCCGCCCGTCATGATCAGGAATTTCAAGATCAGCCTGGCGGACAGCGGAGTTCCCGCGGAGAATATCAGAACGGACGATTGGGAGTGACCGCCTGTCCGGGTTCGGCATTTATATGAGCTCAAAGTTCAAGGCGTTCCTGTTATAGGCCAAAATGAAAACAAAAAGAACGATCCTTTTAACGGGCGCCACGGGGTTTCTGGGCAGCAATTTGCTGCGCAAATGTCTGGAGGATGATATAAATGTTATTGTCCTGGCGCGTGAAACTTCCGACTTCTCCAGGATCAAGGATTCTTTGGATGCGGTCCGGGTCCTATATGTCGAGAGCTGCGATTACGAGAAAATGTTCAAAGAGCTTAAGATCGACGCCGTCGTCCATTGCGCCACGAACTACGGGCGGAAAATAGAATCGCCGCTTTCAATACTTGAAACCAATTTAATGCTTCCGCTGAAACTGCTGCAGATCGGCTGGAGCAACGGCCTTAAATGCTTTATTAATACGGACACGATCCTGGATAAACGCGTTAATTATTATTCATTATCCAAAAGCCAGTTCAAAGACTGGCTTCAGGCGTATTCCGACAGGCTGATGTGCGTAAATGTCGCTCTTGAGCATTTCTACGGCCCCGATGACGATGATTCCAAGTTCGCCACCTGGATCATACAGTCCCTGATCCGGAAAGCGCCCCGGATAGACCTTACTTTAGGCTATCAAAAAAGAGATTTCATCTTTATCGACGATGTCTGCAGCGCTTTTATGGCTATACTTAATAACTCGCTGCTTAAGAGCGGAGGTTATCAAACTTACGAGGTCGGGGCGGGTGAGCCGGTCTCTATCCGGGAT
>CAIQNV010000040.1 GCA_903873295.1 uncultured Elusimicrobia bacterium | reverse complement strand
CCGCCCCGGCTGTAAAGCCCTTGCCCGCGAGAGTGAGAACGGTCCCGGCATTGATAGGCCCGTTGCCCGGGCTTACGGAGGTAACTACGGGGTCGTACCTGAACCCCGCGGCAAGAACGACGTAGCCGGTGTCTGGATTTGTGACTTTCACGTCTTTGGCGCCGCCCGAAGTTGTTCCCGCCGGCGCGGCCGCCGTGAGCTGGGTGGCGGAGAGCCAGGTCACATTACTGGCTGATACTTCATTTATTTTCACGGTCGCGCCGCTTACAAAGCCTTTGCCGGTAATAGTGAAGGCAGTTCCGGCATTGATCGGCCCGTTGGCCGGGCTTAAGCTCGTTACTCCCGGATTGTATCTGAACCCGGCGGAGAAGGTGCTCAATAGCCCGTCCGGATTCCTGACTACCACATCCTTGGCGCCGCTTGAGGCGCTCGCCGGGACGACAGCGGTAATTTGCGTCCCGGTGACAGTAACTACGTTCGTAGCCGGGTTCCCGTCTATAGTTACAACAGCGGGCGCGCCAAAGCCGGCTCCGGCGATAGTTATCGTATACAGTCCGCCCATAGCGCCGTTGTCCGGGTTTACGCTTGCTATGGAAGGGGGGGAATTTTCCAGGGTGAGCCAGGCCGTTCCGGTGCAGCCCTGAAAATTAGTTCCGGTAAACCGGATAGTGCCGGCTTTCGCCGCATTGCAGACACTGTCATCGTTCGCCAGCTTGACGCCTCCGCCGACATCGAGCTTCGCCCCCGGCGCTGTCATCCCGATGCCGACATTGCCGCCGCTTACCACCAAAGTGGAGCCGCCCACGGAGAAACTTCCGCCCTTGATATCGGCTGAACCCCGGAGGACAGAATAGCCGTCCACGGAGAATCTGTCCAGCACTTCAAATTCGGCGGCGTGAACCGCCGGCCATCCCGGGAGGGAGGCTAACAGCGCGGAAAATAAAAAAGTCTTAATAAAACTCATCAGAATAGAGACGAACTATTTAAAACTATCTTCCCGAAGTTTAAGAGTGACGCGGAAACCAGCCCGTCGCGAAATTCGCGCGGCCGGCTTCCTTTTTTGCTGTCTGCATTACTGACTTTCGCAGATGTCTATATAATATATATGATTTTTGCGGATAAATCCCGAAGGAATACCGAAGCCGCTTATGGCAGCGGAGGCCCAGCCCCTCAAAGGCCGTGTTATCAGTTGGGATAGCGGACGATCACTATGCCCGAGCCTCCGCTGCCGCCGGCGCCCCCGCTGCCGCTGATGGTAGAGCCCCCGCCCCCGCCGCCGCCGGTATTTGGCGTTCCGCTGGCGCCGGCATTATAGCCCCCCGGCGCGCCGCCGTTCCCGCCGCCGCCGGAGCCGCCATAGCCAAGCCCGTTCGCGGGGAGGTGAGAACCGCCGCCCCCGCCGCCCGCATAGGTCGCTCCGGTGATGCTGCAGACCGCGCCGGGGCCGCCGTCTCCAATTTCACCGCCGGAAGTCCCGTCGATCCCGACTCCGCCCGCGCCGCCGCCGCCGCCGGCGGCATAAGGATTGCTAAAGCCTGTGCCACCCCGGTACCCCTGTCCGCTAACTCCGGTCCCGCCGGCGATCCCGTATTTGCCGCCGCCGCCCGAGCCCCCGTCATAGCCGCCGTTATGGGGATCGGAGCCGCCCTGGCCGCCGCCCGCAGCGGTCAGTGACTTGAAAACGGAAGAGTTGCCGTTCGTCCCGTCGGAGCCGTCCCCGGGGCCGCCCGAGCCGCCGGCTCCGACAGTTACGGCGCTCGCCGCTCCCGCAGTTACGGCATAAGCTAAATTGCAGATCATTCCGCCGGCGCCGCCGCCGCCACCCGAACGGCCGCCGCCGCCTCCTCCTCCGGCAACCACGAGGACCTCGACATTGCCGCCGGTGGCGACCGTGAATGTTTTATCGGCGGTGGCGAGCGTATAGGTGTGGACGCGATAGCCGCCAAGGGAGGACACATCGCCGCCTGTCGCATAAACCGTGTAAGTGTAGGCGGCTGTACGTTCGCCGTAGCCCGTGTCGGAGGTTGTGACCGTCACGGTTTTGGCGCCGCTGACGGTGTCCGCGGGCGTGGTAACTCTGATCTGCGTAGCCGACAGCCAGGTAACACTGGCAGCCGTAGTTCCTCCTATAGTCGCGCTTACCCCGGCGCCGGAGCCGAAATTGCTGCCGTTGATAGTAACGACCGTTCCCTGCGGCCCGGAAGCGGGACTTACGCCGGTGATCGTCGGGACCGGATTGTATGTGAAACCTCCGGGAGGCGAGCTAAAGCCGCCGTCGGGATTGGTGACCAGCACGTCCTTAGAGCCGGTTGAAGCACTGGCGGGAGTAGCCGTCCTGAGCTCGGCAGCGGAAATAAACGTCACAGAGGTGTCTATATTATTTATTTTTACGGTCGCCCCGCTCACGAACTGGCTGCCGGTAATGGTGATAGTGTTCCCGCCGGAGAGCCGACCGTTGTTCGGGTTCACCTGTGAGATCATCGGGAGCGGATTGTAGGTGAAGGAGCCGGAGATGTTCTGGCCGTCCGGATTTGTCAGCTTCACCGCTTTTGAGCCCGCAGTGCCGGAGGCGGGCGCGGTGGCGGTGATCTGCGTTACCGAGACGACCGCAACATTGGTCGCCGCAATGCCGCCGATAAGAAGCTCGGGGCCCGGGACGAAGCCGGTGCCGGTAATAGTGAGCGCGGTTCCGCCGGAGACCGGCCCATTATCCGGGCTTATTGAAGTGAGCGAGGGCGGCGCCTGATTATCCAACTGGCGCCAGTTCGCTCCGTTACAGACGGACATATGTCCGTCGTACCAGCGCAGCGTGCCGGCCAGGTTCGGCGTGCAGTTCGCCGTGACCGTGCCTACTTTAACTCCGCCGGAAACGTCGAGAGTGCCCGAAGTTGAGATCACTACTTTGTCATTGCCCGCCGCGTCTTTAAACCCGGCTATGACCGCCTCGCTGTCGCTGCCCCTGAACATCGAGCTTCCTCCTACCACTTCAAGTCTGTTCGCCGGGCTCGACGTGCCGATGCCGACCCTCCCGGAAGTGGAAACGAATAAATGGGGGGTTGAGGCGGAGGTGGAGACCCAGAGTTCCGTGCGCTGGGTGGTGGGGACCAATATAGTGGTGGTGCTGTAAAAAGCCGCGGCGCCGTCCACCGAAAATCTGTCCACCACCTCGAATTCGGCGGTAAAAGCGGCCCGGCCAGCCAGACAAAGGCCGGAAAAAAATAAAAAAGGCGCCAGTTTCTTAATCCCTGTTTTCATAACCCTGCCGGGCTCCCGAGCTATGCCCCGATAGTCGCTCCGCCCGATCACTTCAGGAACAAAGCGAAATCATAGTTGTACCCGTTCTGGGACGACCAGGTCGCCTGATTGGCTGTGCCGTTGCAGACATTGGTGGCCGGAGCGTAAGAATCCGTTCCGTAATAACCCAGCTTATCAGTATTGTAACAAGTGCCCCAGCCCGCCTGGAACTCGGAAGTCGTCCTGTAAGAGGTAAGCGAGGTCTGATCGTGCCAATTCCCGACGCCGCCGCCGTAATTATCTCCGCCGCCGCAGCCTTCCTCGCAAATTCTGTCCCAGTCGCTGTTAGCTCTTTTGTTGTTCACGTAAAGGGCTTTACAGCCCCTCAGCAAATGCTCGAAACTCGCCAAAGAAGCTACATCCGAAGCGGTGCAGGTCCCGGTAAACTTAACCGAGTCGCCCGAATTGAACCAGCCGTACATCGTGTTCGCCGCCTGGGCCGTGTAGGCGGCCCAGCCTTTTATTGTTCCCTGCTCGTGGATCACCGCCATGACCTGCCCGGTCTGCATGGTATTCCAGCCATTGCCTTTATAATCGCCGCTCAGATCGGGGCTGCTTTGTCCGTCTAAAGTCGCATTAGTCCAAAGCGGATTGTCCCACCACATTACCCCGGTATTCGGATAGGGGCCGTTCCCGTCGTCTGAGGTGTCCAAATTCAGCACCAGGGTCCAGCCGCCGCCGTTCGTGGTCATATCGCAATACGCCTGGAACGCGCCGCCGCCCGGGTTGATATAGTACGTCCCGCTCCCGACGGAGCCGCCGGTTATCTGCGTGATCCCGTAGCAGGTCGTTCCCGCCCTCGCGGCGTCCTCGCCCGAGCCTTGCGCGGTGAATGCGCCGGCGAGCGTGCCCGACCCGCCGGCCGGATGCGTAACCGTGACATCCTTAGTTCCGATCGAAGCCTGGCTCGGGACCGTGGCGGTGAGGGCCGTATCGCTGACGACGGTTATCGCCGTGGCCGGGCTCCCGCCTATGGTTACGCCGGTGGTGCCGGTAAAGCCGGACCCCCGGAGAGTAACCTGATAGCCGCCTCTTGTGGAGCCCGCTGCGGGCGTGATGCCCGTGACCGCGGGATTGTATCTGAACCCGCTGAGAAGCTCGCCGTAACTGCCGTCGGGGTTCTTTACCGTCACGGTCCTGTTCCCGCCTATGGCGCCCGCGGGCGTGACCGCGGTGAGCTGCGAGGCGGAGACCCGCACCACGCTGCTTGCGGCCGCGTCTCCGATAGTTACCGCCGCGCCGGTCGCGAAGCCGGTTCCCGCGATAGTGACCGGAGTTCCGCCCGCGCCCGCCCCGTAAGCGGGGGTTGCGCCTGTGACGGTCGGGATCGTGAGGCCCGCGACTACCGGGTAGCGGATGATCACGATGCCGGAGCCGCCCGTCCCGCCCGGGCCGTCGATCGTCACATAATCCCTGACCCCGCCCCCGCCGCCGCCGGTATTGGGGACGCCGGTGATGGTTCCCGAGTGGTAGGAGGTGGACCAGCCCTGGCCGCCGCCGCCGAGCCCGCCGGCGGACAGCAGCGGCTCACCGCCCTCGCTGCAGCCCCCGCCGCCGCCGGAGTAGAACGCGGAGGTCCCGGAGATCGAAAAAGAACGGCCGATACCGCCGCTGCCTCCGACGCCGCCGCTGCAGGTGTCTCCCGCGGCCCCCGCCCCGCCGCCGCCGCCGCCGCACCAAGAGCCGGGGTAATGGCCGTTCCCTCCGGCATTGCCCTGGCCCGGGGTCCCGGCCGAGCCGCTGATACCGCCCGAAACCCCGCCTCCTCCTCCTCCGCCCGAGCCGCCAGAGCTCGACACACCGTTATTTGCGTGCGAGCCGCCGCCGCCGCCGCCCAGCGCCGTTATCGTTAAACCCAGAGCGGAGTCCCCGCCGTTGGCCCCTCTTGCCGCGGAGGCGGTAGTCCCGGCGCCGCCGGCGCCGACCGTAACGCTGACGCTCGCCCCGCCGGTGACCGTCAAGGTTCCGGTTTTATATCCTCCCGCGCCTCCGCCTCCGCCCACTTGGGCGCCGCCCCCTCCTCCGCCGGCGACCACGAGATATTCAACGCTGCCGCCGGTGGCGGGGAGAAACGCGCCGCTGCCGGTAAAGGTGTGGATGCGGTACGAGCCCGAAGCGGTTTCCGTGCCGCCCGCAGCGTAGACCGTGTAGGTGTAGGCGGCGGCTAGTTCGCCATAGCCCGTGTCGGAGGTAGTGACCGTCACGGTTTTAGCGCCGCTGACGGTGTCCGCGGGCGCTGTAACCCTGATCTGCGTAGCTGACAACCAGGTAACAGCGGAAGCCGGGGTTCCTCCGATCGTAGCGCTTACTCCCGCGCCGGCGCCGAAATTGCTGCCGTTGATCGTAACGACCGTTCCCTGCGGCCCGGAAGCGGGACTTACGCCGGTGATCGCCGGGACCGGATTGTAGGTGAACCCGCCGGGAAGCGAGCTGAAGCCGCCGTCGGGATTGGTGACCAGCACGTCTTTAGCGCCGGTTGAAGAACCCGGGGGGGTGGCCGCCCGGAGCTCGGCCGCGGAAATGAACGTCACGTCGGTGGCGGCTATATTATCTATTTTCACCGTCGCCCCGTTCACGAACTGGCTGCCGGTAATAGTGATAGTGTTCCCGCCGGAAAGCCGCCCGTTGTTGGGGCTCACCGGCGAGATCGTCGGGAGCGGATTGTAGGTGAAGGCGCTTGTAATATTCTGGCCGTCCGGATTTGTCAGCTTCACCGCTTTTGAGCCCGCAGTGCCGGAGGCGGGTGCGGTGGCGGTGATCTGCGTTACCGAGACGACCGCAATATTGGTCGCCGCAATGCCGCCGATAATGATCTCTGGGCCCGGGACGAAGCCGGTGCCGGTAATAGTGAACGCGGTCCCGCCCGAGACCGGCCCGTTATCCGGGCTTATCGAAGTGATAGTGGGCGGCGCCTGATTGTCAAGCTGCCGCCAGGCCGCTCCGTTGCAGACGGAGATATGACCGTCGTACCAGCGCAGCGTGCCGGCGGTATCCGAAGCGCAGGCGGTGACGCTGCTTAATCTTATTCCGCCGGCCACGTCCAGATTGGCGGTCGGGCTCGCCGTGCCGATGCCGACCTTGCCGGAAGTGGAAACGAATAAATGGGGGGTTGAGGCGGAGGTGGAGACCCAGAGTTCCGTGCGCTGGGTGGTGGGGACCAAGATGGTAGTGGTGCTGTAAAAAGCCGCGGCGCCGTCCACCGAGAATCTATCCACCACTTCAAACTCCGCGGCGTGAATTGCCGGCCATCCCGGGAGGGAGGCTAAGAGCGCCGAAAATAAAAATCTCTTAATAAAGACCATAGAGAGAAAGGCCGGTTGACGCGCATCTTTCGCGTTTTCCGATATTTATATAATATATACGTTTTTTGCGGGTAAATCCCGAAGGAATGCCGAAGACTTTTATTGTTACTCCGCAGCCGTCAGGTTTGATAAAATTAGGGAATGAGCAAACTGCTTAACCGCTGGCGGGACTCCGATCCCGCTTTTAAGGCTTTTCTGCTGGGCGTGTTTTTTCTCGGGATAAACTCAGGGATCATTTCTTCGGCTTTCAATAACTACCTCAACGACTCTTTTAAAATGTCCTCCAGCCAGCGCGGCTTCCTGGAATTCCCGCGCGAACTGCCCGGTTTCCTGCTGATCTTCATCACGGGCCTGCTGGCGGCCCTGCCGGTGCGGCAATGGGCGGTCATAACCAGCCTGCTTACCGCGGCGGGCGTGGCGGGGCTCGGCTTCCTGTCTCCTTCTTACAATTCGATGCTGGTCTGGATGCTGCTGTGGAGCGCCGGCAGTCACCTGTTCATGACGGTGGAAAGCGTGATGGGGCTGCGCTTCGCGAAGGAAGGCGGGCACGGGCGCAGGCTGGGCCAGATAAGCGGTATGACCAATTTTGCGGCTATAGCCGGCGCGGGGCTGGTGTGGATGCTGGCCAAAGCCGCGGGCCCGGACCTTTACCGCTGGGCTTTCCTCGCGGCGGCGCTGGCTTCGTTGGTTTCGGCCGTCCTTTTCGCGCGCATGAAAAAGGGCGGAGAGGAGGCCGCCCCCGGCGGCAGGCGCTTCGTGTTCAGGTGGAAGTACAAGTGGTATTATCTGCTGAACATACTGTTCGGGGCGCGCAAGCAGATCTTTTTAACCTTCGCGCCCTGGGTTTTAGTGACGGTTTACGGGGCGAACCCGGCCCTCATGGCCGCGCTGTCCATGACCGCCTACTTCCTGGGCGTGGTGTTCAGGCAGGCCTTCGGCGTGGTGACGGATAAAATAGGCGAGCGCAAAATGTTCATCGCGGACGCGGTGATACTGCTGCTGATCTGCGGCGGTTTCGCCTTCTCCACCTTCAAACCTTTTCTTTACGCCCTGTTCGTGCTGGACAGCCTGATGTTCGCCACGCGGATCGCTCGCACCACCTATCTTAACAAGATAGCGGAACACAAGGCGGATATTTCTCCCACGATTTCGCTGGGCGTTACCATGGACCACCTGGTTTCGATGAGCGTCCCGGCGGCGGGCGGACTGCTGTGGGCGGCTTACGGCTATAAAGCGGTGTTCATAGCGGCTTCGCTGTTATCCGCGGCGGGCTTTTTCGCCGCGCTGGCCGTGGACGACGGCCGCGGCCGGGCCGCCGTCGCCGCGCCCCGGCCCGTAATACCGGATTGAGCGAGAATATTCACGGGACTCGACCGCATAGCCGGCTAAGCGCGGGCCGAAAGACTATTCATGTCTGGGTCCTTTTGACCTTGCTATAAGGCCCGGATGAGTTTAAAATATATCAGATAGAATAAGGTTATCCGGACAAGCGGCGCTGTTTGCCAGGCTTCCATGAGAACAGAAACACGGACAGGCAAGACCGAAAGAACCAGAGCTTTTTTTGTCTCCGTCGTCCTTTTTTCCGCGCTTTTTCTCTCCTCGTCAGGGACGGTCTTTTGCGCCTCCGGAGCGTTCGATTCGCTTTCGAAGCTGACGCCTCCGGACGCCGTCTTCATCCCTGAGCCCGCCGCGCCGGCTCCCCTGCCCGGCCCTTTCAGGGCGTCGCCGGCCCTTAACGCTTATTTTATAAGCGTAGGCCAGGGCGATTCCGAATATATCGAACTGCCGAACGGAAAAAACGTGCTTATAGACGGAGGCCCCAACCCGACGGCCCCGCTCGTACAGTTCCTCTCCGGGCGCGGCGTTACGAAGATAGATTACGTGGTGCTGACCCACCCGCACCTGGACCATTACAGCGGGCTCGATTATGTTTTCAGCCACCTTAAAGTAGGCAGCTTTTACGATACGCGCGAAGACAATACCGGCGCTGTCGGCGCGAAAGCCCTGCGCGCCAAAATAAGCGCGCAGGGGATCCCGGTGGTTTACCCGGCGGCCGGGGACAGCCTGGACTGGGACCCCGGCGAAGTGCAGGTGAAAGTTCTGAACGGCTGCGCTACGCCCGGCGGCAGCAATTCCGGTTCGGTGATCAACGACTGCTCCATCGTGCTGAAGGTCACCTACCAGAACACCTCCATCCTCTACACCGGCGATATGCAGTCGGACGCGGAAGCCGCGCTGGTCTCCTCCTACGGCAGCCAGCTGCAGTCCGATGTCCTTAAAGTGGGGCACCACGGCAGCAATACGGCCACCAGCCGGGCTTTCCTTGACCTGGTGAAACCGAAATACGCGTATATAGAGGTCGGCGAGGGCAATACCTTCGGCTTCCCCGCGCAGGCGACCCTGACAAATCTGCAGGCGGCAGGCGTTACCGTTTACCGGACCGATCTCGGCGGCACCCAGGAGTACAGCATAGCCGGGATAAGAACCGGAACTTTATAAAAGCCGCGTTCTTTTGGTATAATATCTGAACAGCAATGTCAGTATGCAGTGTGGTTTCCGTATCTTACAAGCTGCGCTGGTATCCTTAAAAACCTAAGACTACCTCCGGCAGTGATGTCCCTCCGGATAAATATTCGGAAGGCGCGTTAAGTTCACCCACCTAAAAACGGAACTTAGCACAAAGTATCGGGAATATAATAAAAATTATATTTCGGAGGCTTCGTGCTTTATGAAAAAGTTCGCTGAATTAGTTTCCTGTCTCGTATTGTTCGCCCTTTCCGGCTCCGCTTTCGCGCAGTCGGATCTAAATAAGTCCGCGCTTGAGAGCCTTATCTCCAGCACTGACGCTCAGCTGGCGCCGGCTGTTTCCGGCGCCATGGAAAAGGGCCAGGCGCCCGCAGTTCCCGCGCCCTCCGCGGCGGTGGCCGCGGTTTCCGGCGTCCGCCTTCAGGATATTACCGATAAATGCACGCAGCAGGGCGAGGTGGTTTCCGCGTATCCCGGGATCTACAAGCTGATCCACAGCGAGGAAAATTCGCGGATAATAAGAGTTTTCCGCTTTTCGGACGCCAAAGGGAACGACCGCAGGGTGGAAGTATATTTTACCGGCGGCGACTGGATGCAATACGGACTTACTTATCTCGCGACGAACGCGGGCCCGGATAAAAACCGGGTCAACGCTTATTTTATAGAAGACCTCTCCACCCCGGACCGGGAGGAAGGCGGCATAGCCCCCAGGATCGATCCTTTCGATACCCAAAAGCTCGCCGGTTTTATAGCCGCCGAGTTCTTGAACGCGGCGGGCGGCGTGAAAGCTTCGTTCGTCAGCGCAGCCTCGGCAGCCGCCTCCGCGAAATAGCTTAGTCATAAACTAAACTGGAACAGCCGGCCCGCCGCCGGCTGTTTTATTTGGTTATCGCCTGAAAAGTCTCCTGCCTTGCGCTCTAACGCCCGCCTTACAGCTTTAGCGTGAACTGCGCCAGGTACCAGCGGCCCGGCTGCTCGTAGGGTATGCTTACGCTTCCCCCTTGCGTGTACTGCCGGTTGAAGAGGTTGTAGACATGGAACCTGAAAGTCAGCTGCTTCCACAAGAAGTCTTCAAAGCTGAGGCCGGCGTTGCTGAGCCAGTAGGCCGGACTGGTATGCGTCAGGTCCCTGCTCCCGGAACCCGCGGGGGTGGTGACGGGGGCGTACTCGCGCCCGACGAACCTCAGCGTGTAGTTCAGCCAGAGGTTCTTAGCCAGGCGCGCGTCCCCGCCGCGCCAGGGGGCATAGTCCAGCACGACGCTGCCGGTATGTTGCGGGATATTGGCTATCATATTTGACTTGATAAGGTACCCGGAGCTCCTGTCCAGGGCGTACTGAAAAGTGTACTGCGCCCTCACGGCGAGGTTCGGCCTCTTTATCCCCGCCTCGTATTCCGCGCCGTTGAGCTTGAAAGCTCCCGTGTTCAGATAAACGGCCCCCGACCTGTAGATCACGTTGTTGTACTCGTTGTGAAAAAAATTGAGCCTGTGGCTGATGCCGTTCCCCGCGTACAGCTCCGCGCTCACCTGGCAGCTGTCGAGGACCTCCGGCTTCAGCGCCCCGCTGCCAAGATAGCCTGAGCCTCCGCCCCGGTTGAACCGGTACCAGTAGGGAGCGTCCGAGAATGAGCGCCCGTAGCTTGCCCTGAAGCTGAGTTTGTCGTCGGGCATATAGATCAAAGCGGCGAGGGGGCTCACATTATCCACCGAGTCGTAACCCTGCGCGCGGCTTTTGTAATCGTAGCGCACGCCCGCGTTCAGCAGGTACGCCTTCGTGAACTTGTGCCTGAGCTGGGCGTAGGCCGCGTAGGAGTGCTCCTTACCGGCGGGGAGCATGCCGGGCGTCCCCATATAGTAGACCGCGGCGGCGGTATCGCGCTGAACGTCCCACGAGTACTGCAGGTCCATCTGTTCCGCCTGTATCCCGCCGAGGATACTGCCGCTGCCCCACCCCGCCGTCCGGTAAGGCTTGGAGACCGAGCCCTGGAAGCCGTAGGCTATCTCGTGGTGTTTCATGGTGTAGCCCTTGTCGAGCCCGGAACCGGTCTCGCCGGCCCTGCTCTGCGGCTCATTATCAAGGAAGGAAGCTTCGTCGTAGTAGGGCCTGAGCACAAGCTCCCCGTCGCCAAAGATCCCGGCCCCGTATTTCAGCTCGGAGTGCCAGAAGGCGCTCTGCATGCCCGGCTCTATGCCCTCGAACTTGCGGTAGGCGTCAAGATCGATCAACTGCCCGGTGCCGCCCCCGCCCGCCCGCGGCATCGTGTAGTGCTCCGTCCGGTGCGAGGCCGAGAACTGGAAATTACCGGAGCGGTATTTCAGCCCGACGTCGTGCGGGGGGGTGGCGCTCCCGCCGCCTATCCGGTCCAGCACCGTGACCCCGGCGGCCGGAGGAACGCCGCCGTCGCGGTCCGCGGCCACGCGCTTCTTCTCGCCGTCGCTTTTATAGACCGACCCGAAGAACAGCAGGTCGCGGTCCCGGCCCAGGTCCCGGCCGTAGACGTAGCCCGCTTTTACCTGCCCGTTGCTGCCGGCGCCCGCTGTCAGTTCCTGGCCGTCGACCTCCTTCGCGTCCCGGGTAACTAGATTGATGACGCCGGCCGTGGCCACGTCGCCGTACAGGGCCGACCCGGGGCCGCGCATTATCTCCACCCGCTCTACGTTATCAAGCCCGATGGCGGGGCCGAAGTTAGCCTCTGAATAAAAGCGCATGTTCAGCCGGTGACCGTCGCGCAGCACCAGGATCTTCTGCTGGGCGGAGCCATAAATGCTCCTCAGCGAGCTGTAGATCTCGTTGTGGTCCTGGATGTCGGAGAATCCCGGCACGGTGAGCAGCACTTCGTTGAGCGTCCTGGCGCCCATCCTGCGTATTTCCTCGCCGGTGATCACCGTAGTGATCACCGGGGTCTCCCGCAGGGGCTCCTCTTCCTGCGAGGCCACGCTTACCAGCTCTTCGTCCCCGGTCCCGTACCCTGGCTTCCCGGCGTAGGCGTTTTCCGCGTTCGCGGGAACTGCCAGATAAAGAAAAGGGATGATCGCCGGAACGATCGCCCGCCAGAACCCGCGGCCCTCATATCTTTTCTGTTCTTTCCTGCTCACGATTTCTCCTTAATCACGGCTTATTCCATTGGAACAATGCGCTGGTCCGACCGGCCGCCTGCCCGCTTCCGTCCGGGGCTTAATTTGAAGCTCTTTTAAAGAGCAGGCTGGTCCGCTGTTTCACCCGGCGTATTATCAAGGGGAGGAGGAACATTGCGGCCAGTATAACTATCATTGTCAGGGTGGGGCTGCCGAGCGCCGAGTTCAGCCGCAGCGTAGCGGCCATGACGACCGCGAAATAAAGCATGTCGCCGGAGATAGCTATTGCCCAGCCCGCGATAAAGCCGTGCCCGGCCGCCGCCGCCACAGCGCGGCCTGTCATGGGATCAACGCCAAACGCTATCATAATGAGCGCGACCGGCCCCGCTGAACCGTAGTGCGCCGTAGTCCGGCGCGTAACCTCTCTGACGGCCGCGAGCATACGCGCCATAAAGGGGGTGTTCCGTCCCGCCAGGACCAGCAGGCGGAGGACCGGCTCGAACAGCAAAGCCAGGATAACGTCGGAAACAAAGTAAAGCCCGGCCGTCACCGGCCAGATGAGGCCGTGGCTGCGCGCCAGCAGCACCCCAGCCGGGATCCCTCCCCCGACCGGAATAAGAAAAAGTATAAGTACCGGGATCATAAGCGGATCAGGACCGGGGGGCAGGCCGGAAAGCCGCTGTTCTTCTCTGTGTCAGGCATAGTCATCCGCCGGGGCCGTACTATTATTCTAACATTTGCTCGGGACTACCGGCGAGGACGCGGGAGGGATTCGAGAAACTGCTTCGCTTTGTTTTGGTCGGTCAATGCGGAATCTGCGCAAGTATTGTATTATAGCGGTAGTAGAAAGTGCTTTCGGCGGATTTCCTAAGAGAGACCCTCATGAAAATTATTTTTTCTTTTTTACTCGTTTTCGCGCCGGCGGTCCGGGCCGGAACGCCCAAGTACGCGCCGGTGGACGGCGCGGCGGCCGTGCCGCTTTCGCTGGATAATTCTTATTTCAGGAACCCGGCGAACCCGGCTTACGACTATTGGGGTCTGGCCTCTTTTTACGTGCCGCAGGGCAGCGGCTCTTCCTGCTCGGCCGCCGCGGTTTCCATGGCGCTCAACGCGCTGCTCAACGCCCGGAGGCAGCGCGGAGATGAAGAGGAGAATATCTCGGAGGGGAAGCTGACGGAGAAAGTTACCGGCCTGAAATGGAAGGAGCTGGTGAGCGAGGCCGGCGCGGACGGCAGGCACGGCCTGACGCTGGAGCAGCTGGCCGCCGCTTCAAAAGAGGCGCTGGCCGCCTATGGAGCGGCGGAATATTCGGTCGGCGGCGTTGCGGTCAGCACGCGGTCCGCGCTGTCGCTGGAGGATTTCAGGAAAGCGCTGTCGGAAAACGAGCGCGATCCGCGGAACATAATGCTGCTGCATTTCACTCAGGATACCCTGACCGGCGCGCCGGGCGGGCCCTACCCGCATATTTCCCCCGTAGGCGCCTACGACGAGAAAACGCGCAGGGTGCTGCTCTTCGATGTGGACCGGCAGTGGTACGAGCCCTACTGGGCCGCCGATACGCAGGTGTTAAAGGCCATGGCCGTGAAAACGGCGGCCTTCGGCAGCGGCGGCTACGTGATCTTAAAGACCGGGAAATAAGGCGGCTGTATCCCGCCGCGCCGTATTTTTGGGATAATATGGACAGGAATTTCTAAAGGACAATACAATGGCCGAAAAAAAAGACGACAAAAAAATTATTTTCTCGATGGTGGACGTGAGCAAGATCTACGACAAGAAAGCGGTGCTGAAAGATATCTATCTTTCCTATTATTACGGCGCCAAGATAGGCGTGCTGGGCCTCAACGGTTCCGGCAAGAGCTCGCTGCTGCGCATCATGGCCGGCCTGGACGAGGATTTTCGCGGCGAGACCGTGCTTTCCCCGGGCCACACCGTGGGCATGCTTGAGCAGGAGCCGAAGCTCGACGAGAACAAGACCGTGCGGCAGGTGGCCGAGGAAGGCCTGCCCGAGGCGATAGCCGCGCTGAAGGAGTATAACGACATAAGCGACAAGCTGGCCGAGCCGATGGACGACGCTAAGATGAACGCGCTGATAGAGCGCCAGTCGAAGGTGCAGGAAAAAATAGACGCCCTAAACGCCTGGGACATCGATTCCCGCCTGGAGCTGGCCATGGACGCGCTGGGCTGCCCGCCGCCCGACACCGTTATTAAAAATATTTCCGGCGGCGAAAAGCGCCGCGTGGCGCTGTGCCGGCTGCTGCTGCAGGAGCCGGACATCCTGCTGCTGGACGAGCCCACCAACCACCTGGACGCCGAGGCCGTGGCCTGGCTGGAGCACCACCTTAAAGAATATAAAGGCACCATAGTAGCCGTCACGCACGACCGCTACTTCCTGGACAATGTGGCCGGCTGGATACTGGAGCTGGACCGCGGCCAGGGCATCCCGTGGAAAGGCAACTACTCGTCGTGGCTTGAACAGAAGGGCGAGCGCCTGCGGCAGGAGGAGAAATCCGAGAGCGACCGCCAGAAAACTCTCAAGCGCGAACTTGAATGGGTGCGCATGTCGCCCAAGGCGCGGCAAGCCAAGTCAAAAGCCCGCATAACCGCCTACGAAACTTTGCTGGGCGAGAGCGGCGAGAAACTGGCCAAGGACCTGGAGATCTTCATCCCGCCGGGGCCGCGCCTCGGCAATTTGGTAGTGGAAGCCAAGAACGTCACCAAGGCCTACGGCGACAAAATGCTGATGGAGAACATGAACTTTTCCCTGCCGCCCGGCGGCATAATCGGCATAATCGGCCCCAACGGCGCCGGCAAGACCACGCTGTTCAAGATGATAACCGGCGAGGAGAAGCCCGACTCCGGCGAGTTCCGCGTGGGCGACAGCGTGAAGCTGTCCTATTCCGACCAGAGCCGCTCCACGCTGGATCCGGCCAAGAATGTGTGGGAGGTTATCTCCGGCGGGATGGACCTTGTGAAGCTGGGCAAGCTGGAAGTGAATTCCCGGGCCTACGTGGCGCGCTTCAACTTCAGCGGGCAGGACCAGCAGAAGAAGGTGGTGAACCTGTCTGGCGGTGAGCGCAACCGCGTGCATCTGGCGGTGATGTTAAAGGAAGGCGGGAACGTGCTGCTGCTGGACGAGCCCACCAACGACCTGGACGTGAACACGATGCGCGCGCTTGAAGAGGCGCTGGAGAATTTCGGCGGCTGCGCCGTAATTATCAGCCACGACCGCTGGTTCCTGGACCGCATCGCCACGCATATCATGGCTTTTGAAGGCGACAGCAAGGTCGCCTGGTTCGAGGGCAATTTCTCCGAATACGAGGCCGACAGGCACGCCCGCCTCGGCACCGCCGCGGATACGCCGCACCGGATAAAATATAAGAAGCTTACAAGGCCGTAGGGCGCGCGATGAGGCGACGGGTTCGTAGTTTTTGGTGTTAATATTCAGGGTCTGCACGGCTTAAAATATGATCGAGGGAGCGTTCTGTTTAGCTTTAATGTCCGCGGCCGCCTGCGCCGCGCCGGCCCTTGTGAGCCCGCCGGAATATGTGCGGGCGGAGAGCTCTTCTAAGAAGGCGCCGGGCGCGGCTTATCCCGCCTGCCTGGGCAGGACCGTTCCGCTTAGCGTGTCCAAAGAGATGCCGTACGGCGAGGTGCATATAGGCGCCTCGCGCGGAAGGTTCATGCTGGATTACGGCGCTAATGTTTCTTCCATAGACCTGAAAGCTATGCCCGGCGCGGAGCCGGTGCAGGGCAGTTGCGATACCGCGGCCCCGGGCGGGCGCTGCGTTTTTGAGGATTTTACTTTTGTGGACAACCTGGGCAGCGTGTCCCTGTATACCGCCGATTATTCCGGGCTTATTCTGGACGCCCCGCAAGCCGGCATTATAGGCACGGATTTCCTGAGCGAGAGCGCCTATACGCTGCGCTACGCGGAGGGCTCCTTTTCGCTTGCCGGCAGGGAGGAAATGTGTTCGGCCGGCGCGCTGTTCGCGGCCGGCTTCTCCCCTCTGTCTACGGCCGGGTATTTTTCCGACGACGGGAGAAAGCTGCTCCCCTTGAGTGCTCTGAACGAGAACTATACCGGGCCGCTGTCGGTGCCGAACGTGCCCGCCGTGCCCATCCGCGTGGCCGGCGTGGACGCGCGCGCTCAGATAGACACCGGCTACAGCGACTATATCGTGAGGCATTCCATTAATATCAACGTCGCGCTCTACTCGCGGATAACCGCCGCCGATCCCGCCGCCCTGCAGCGCTGGCCCGAAAAAGACAAGAAGCTGTCCACCTGCGTGCCGGGCGTGCTGGAGCCCGTGGAGGCTTACCGGCTTAAGAAGGGCGCCGTGGAATTCATAGCCGAGGACGGCGCGGCCGCGCGCAGTTTCCGGGAGGCCGTGGTGTACGTGAAGCGCACTCCCGCGGCGGCCATGCACTGCGGCGGCATCGGCACGCACACGGAGCCGTCGGCCCAACTGGGCGGCTCGTTCATCGCCGACCTCGGGACCGCGGTCTTCGACCCCTTCTCCTCGCGCGTGTGGATCCCCAGATAAAAACCTCTTTTTAAGTTCTGCCGTCGGCCTTCGCCTCACGCGAATCTAATTTTAATTCCCGCCGAAAAAGTACGGCCCGGCTGCGGAAACCAGCCGTTAAAAACATCCGCCGTTTCGGCATAATGTCTGTTCAGAAGATTGCCCGCGCCGCCCCACAGCTCCAGGCCGCCGAGTGCTTTTGAGGCGGTTAAGCCGAAGACCCAGTATTCCGGCAGGCGCAGCCCGGTTCCGCCGCGGCCGGTGTATTGCTCCGAAACCCCCCGCCCGTTAAAGCCCAGTTCAAGCCCCCCCGCCCTCAGACCCGCGGAGCAGGTAAACCTATTCAGGGGGCTGAAATTAAGCGGCCGGTAACCGGCGCCGCCAGTTTTAACTTTGCTTATATTGCGGACATAGCCGGCTGAAAAATAAAAGATCCCCTGCCGGCCCCCGGCTTCGGCTTCAAGCCCGTAGTTGAAGCCGGCGTCGAGGTTGGCCGCGGCCCAGGTGACCGGATCGAGGGCTATGCGGTCCTTTATATCGGAGTAATAGCCGCCGAGCGAAGCGTACCAGCCGGCGGCGGCGCCGTAGTAGACTCCCAAGTGGGAATTTAAGCTGGTTTCCGGCTTAAGCCCGGGGGCGGGCGCGGCCCAGGGATTATAGAGGTCGGCAAAAGTGGGCGCCTGGAACCCGCGGCCGGCGGAAGCGGAGAGCTTCCATTTCTCGTCGGGCGCGTAGACGGCCGAAAATTTGGGGCTGACGCGGCTTTCATAAACACCGCTTCTGTCCAGCCGCGCCCCCGGAGTCAGCTCCAGTCCGGCCGCCGGGCTGAAAGTCTTCTGCGCGAAGAGGCCGAAGGAGTTCAAGGAGTGAGCCCCGTAGGTTCCGGAAGCCAGCGAGGAAACGGCGCTATCGGCGCCCAGCACGGCGGATTTAGAAATAGTCGCTCGCGCCGCTACGGACCTGTCGGTGACTTTTGCCGCGCTGAGAGTTCCCCATTGAAAAGCTTCTATCTTATTGGAGGAAAGCGCCGTATCGATCCTGAGGGCGAGTTCCTCGCCGCCGCCGCTCCAGGAGGCGGACAGGGCTCCCCGGCCGGAGGTCTGCCAGTCCGTGAGGGAATTTGCCGCCTTTTCTTTTGACCCGTTCCACTCGTTCACGGGCGCGGGTGTGCCTGAAGGTAAACCCGTTTTAAGCCGGGAGAAGAGCCCGGTCACGGTCAGCTTGCCGGCGGGGCCGAGAGCCAGCGATGCGCGCGCGCTGGCGGCGCTTTTCTCCATCCCGGAGTTCTGCTGGAAGCCGCCGGAGGAAGTAAAAGAGCCGGCGAAAAAAGCCTCGGTGGCGCGCCCGGCCGCGCCCGCTTTCGCGAAGCAACTCCTGGTATCGTAGGAAGAAAATTCCGCGCCGGCCTGCGCCAGGCGCGCCCCGGGAGCAAGACGGCGGGTGAAAAGCCGCAGCTCCCCGCCTTCGGCGCCGTAGAACGACGACGCGGCGCCGGGCAGTATCTCCACTTTGCCCAGCCCCGCGGCCGAGAGCACAGAAAGGTCGACCGTGCCGGTAATGTCGGCGGGGATCCGGATCTCATCCAGGAACACCGCGGTCTGCTTAGTCTGGAAGCCGCGCATTGAAACGGTGGCCAGTCCCAGCGGTCCGTTCGCCCTGCGTATGTTCAGGGGCGCCGCCTCTTCCAGCAAGCCGGCCAGGGAATCGGTCCTGGCCCGCTCAATAAAAGAAGCGTCCAAGGTCCGCGCGCCGACAGGCGCCAGGCTGCGGGCGGCTGCGCGCGAAATTAAGAAAAAGACCTCAGGACCGGTCTTTTCTGCGGAGTAAAGGTTTGAAGAATAAAAGCACAACAGGAACGTCAGGCACAGGCGTTTCATTTTTCCTCCCGCGAGAGTCGCCGCGCCATGACAAAAAGCGGCTTCTCCCTTGTGGGGAAAAATGCCGTCCCTCGCAGGCTGCGACGATTCCGGCGGTAGACCGGGCTAATTCCGCTAAAGAGCGGACTTCACCGTTGCGGGGCAGCTCCGGATTTTAACCGGATTCCTCCGCCAGAACAAATTAATTATAGCAAACCCAGGTTTTTTATAAAGCGCGCCTACCGTAGAGAAAACAGCCGCGGGCCGGGCATGGGCAACACCATGACCGGCCCGGCCTCAGGCTAATCCGACCAGGGGCAGGAGCAGGCGCAAGACGGCCCAGATCACCAGACCGCCAGTCAGGTCGAAGAGCAGGCCGGCCCGGATCATTTTGGTGATAGGCACCAGGCCGGACCCGTAGACGATGGCGTTCGGGGGAGTGGAGACCGGCAGCATGAACCCCCAGCTGCAGCCGAAAATAGCGCCCAGGGCCGGCGGCACCGGGTTGACGCCGGCGGCCAGGGCCAGAGAAATAACGACGGGAACGACCATGTTGGCGGAAGCGGTGTTGGACGTGGTTTCGCTGGCGGCGATGGCGATGAAGATCGAAGCGAAAGTGATGGTCCACAGCGAGCCGGCCCCCGACAGCCGCAGAAGCCCCTGGCCGACATATTCGGCCAGCCTGGTTTCGAACATCAGGCTGCCCAGGCTCAGGCCGCCGCCGAAAAGCAGCAAGGTGCCCCAGTCGATGGCCAGGGCCTGCCGCCAGGAAATGGTGAACTGTCTTTTTTTCCAGTCCACCGGCAGAATAAAAAGCAGGGAGGCGCCGAGCAGCGCGGCGACAGCCTCGGGCAGCCTCTGGCCGTACAGTTTGGTCATTTGGGCGGAGCTGCCCAGGAAAACCGCCAGAAAGCCGGGGATGACCCAGAGGCAGACCGTCACCAAAAAGGCCGCCAGGGAATTTTTTTGCCCGCGGCTCCAGGGGCCGAGCTTAGCCAGCTCCAGGCGCACGAAGTCCCGGCCGCCCTCCATCACCGGCATTTCCGGCTTGTGCAGAAAATAAAGCAGAAGGAAAAGCAGGGCGTACATGACGAGCAGCATGGGCACGGCGAACAGCATCCACTGGAAAAACTGTATTTTGACCCCGGCGAACTTTTCTATCATGGCGAGGCCGATCAAATTGGGCGGAGTGCCCACCGGCGTGCCGATGCCGCCGGCTGAGGAAGCGTAGGCGGCCATCAGCATCATGGCGGTCGCGAAACGAAGCCGCGCCGGCTCGACTTTCTTTCCGGTCTGCTTCTCCATAAGGCCGGCCATGGCGGTCACTATCCCCACGCCGATGGGAAGCATCATGGCCGTGGTGGCCGTGTTGCTGAGCCACATGGAGATAAAGGCGGTGATGGCGCCGAAGGCGAACAGGATCCTCCAGGACCGGTCCCTGATCCAGCCGATCGACAAAATGCCGTAGGCGAACCGGCGGTCCAGGGCGTGAACGCTCATGGCCCGGGCCAGGATGAAACTGCCGAGGAACAGGAAAATAGTAGGCTCGGCAAAAGGCGCCAGCACCGTTTTGGCGTCGCTCACTCCGGCCAGGATGCAAAGTACGGCGCCCAGTACTGCCGTGACAGGGAGGGGCACGGGCTCACCTATCCACCAGACCACCACCCAGCAGATAATGGCGGCCAGGGTGTGGGCGTTCGCGCCCAGGCCGGGCAGGGGGACCAGCAGGAGCGCCAGCGCCAGCAGCGGGCCCAGGAACAGGCTGATCTTCTGGCGCCAGGATTCGAATTTTTCTTCCAGGGGGGAGATCGCGGACGGAGCCTCGTCTTCTATCGGACAGTCTTTATCGCTTTCCATCTCGGCCTCTACTGAGGGTTATTCAATATGCCGGGGTTTATTGTATCCCCAGTTCGGCCTTCAGCACTTCCAGCGCTTTCTCGGAGTCGGAGGCGTTCAGCAGCAGCCGGCCGCTGGCGCCGCCGAAGGAAGTGCCGTAGACGGTGGTGATATTTATATTGTTCTCGCTGAGCGCTTTTGTCAGGCGCAGCAGCTGGCCCGGCTTATCCGGCAGCTCGAGCGAGATCATCGAGGTTTCTATAGTGGTGAAGCCGGCCCCGGTAAGGATGTGGCTTACCTTGCGGTCCGCTTCCACGGCTATGCGCACCACGCCGGAGTCGTCGCGTATTTCCGAGGCTATGCCGATTATGTTGATGCCTTCGTTGGCGAACAGCTCCACGAATTTGGCGAGCGCGCCCGGCACATTGGGGAGGAACACGGTGTATTGCCTGATAAGTTTTACTGACATAAAAGCTCCGGTTACCGACCTGCTGGGGAATATAGCCGGCGGAAAAACCGCCATACTGTTATTAAATAACTTTTGAGGCTCCCGGTAAAGGGAATGCTCTGTAGGAAACATAAGCGGTTATCGCCGGTTCCTGCTCTGTCTTTTTCTTTCCGCTGCCGGAAAATTCCCGGGAAAGCGCTTACTTTCCGTAGGGCGCGGCTGGATTTTTAAAAGGCATATAGTGCTTGATACGGCACCTGCGCAAGTAATGTATTATAGGTGTAATGGCCCGCTTTTCGTAAATTCTAGAGGCAACAGGAAGCATCAGGCGCATGGGGAAATTATGGTAATTCCTGTTATGTTCCCTATAGTTTATATATAATAGGCAAATGAAGCAGGCAAAAAAAATCCCCGGTTTTGCCCTTACCGAAGAAATGTCCTGGCTGCGCCTTTCGCCCGGGCAGCGGCTGCTTGAATCCGCAAAAATGTGGGGATTTTATCTAGCCATGGGG
>CAIQNV010000039.1 GCA_903873295.1 uncultured Elusimicrobia bacterium | reverse complement strand
CCGCCTGGTTTTGAACAGCGCGACCGCGGTCTCTTTCGACGCCGTTCAGGCGAACAATTCGGCGGCGACAAAAAATCTGCTGATCAACGTGAACGGCGGCAATGTCGGCATAGGCTACGGCGATCCCGGCACGGCGAGATTAGCGGTGAACGGCAATATCGGGATCGGGACTGTGAGCCCCGGAGAAAAATTAGCCGTAGTCGGCAACCTGTATCTTAATACCGGCGATCCGTATATTTACTGGGACAGCAATTATCTCAGGTTCAAAACCAAAACCGCCTCGGTTCCGGTGATAGAATTGAGGGGAAGTTCGTCCGGATCATACGCCCCGCGGTTCGATATGTATAACGGCGCAGATAATGCGGTCGTTAACAGTATGAATTCCAGCGGATCCAGCTATTTCAACGGCGGAAACGTCGGCATCGGGACTACGGCGCCGGGCTATAAATTGGAAGTGAGCGGCGACGCGCGCGTATCGGGCTTGATCTACGGCAGGTTGAGCATAGAATGGGAAATGAAGAATATTATGGCGGGCGCCTGCCTGGCAGGAGGGAACGCCCAGGGCGGCAGATTTATAACCGTCACCACCACGTCAGGGCAGCACTGCGCGACGGCGTGCACCAACGCTCTCGCTTCCGCCTCCTGCGCGTGGGGCGTCACTTTCTGGTCCTGGTCCTCGTATTACGGCTATAACAATGAATGCTCCACGGGAGTAAATTATCAGCAGGGCTCGAGCGGCTACATCTGCTGTTGTTCGCAGGGCGCCTCGGGAACCTATCCGATCCGGTAGCCGGGCACCGGCGGAGTAGTGAAGGCGAAGCGCAGCAAAGCCGGAAGCTGCAGGCAGTATTAAGTTTGCCGCGGAGTTCGCGTTATTTATGAGTATTCTTAAGCGATTTATATTTGCAGCGATCCTGCTCCCGCTCCTGGCGGGGCCGCAGCTCCGCGCCGCGGAATTTGAAGTTGTGGACAGGTTTTCCGTCGACGGCTACTCGGTGCTCAGGGGCTCCGCTGATATCCAGGGCGGCGGCTTTACCGTGGGCGGGTCCACCTTCGCCGTAAAATACGGGAAAGTCGGCATCGGGACCACGGCGCCTCTTGTTCCTCTTCATGTTTACGGGAGCAGCCCCCATCTGATACTGGAAGGCAGCGAAGCGAGCGCGAAGAAACTCTACATCCGGGAAAATGCCGGCCAGATGTATATCGGCGAGTATGGCGTGATGACGAGGATGCAGCTGGATCTGGGCACGGGAAACACATATCTGGCGCCAAACGGAGGAAACATAGGAATCGGGACCACGAGCCCGGCCGCGAGCCTGGAGGTGGCCGGGGGAATAAAAGTAGGCACCGTCACGGCGACCTGCACTTCCGATATCGCGGGCACGCTGCGCTGGTACGACGGGCATATGTCCGTCTGCAACGGGAACGCCTGGAGACAGCTCGATAATCAGCCCCCGCCCACTATCACATCGATAACTCCGGCTTCGGGCCTATATTCCGGCGGAACCGCGCTTACCATTATCGGCACCGGCTTTAACCCCGGCCTCGAGCTTTCGGTCGGGGGCGTTTCGGCCACGGGTATCGCAACCGCGGGAACCACGCAGATCACGGCGACCGCGCCCGCGGGCACCGCCGGCGCGCGGGAGTTGAAGATAACCAATTCTGACGGCCAGTATATCACGGGAACCTTCACTTATAACCCCCTGCCGACGGTCGCCTCAGTAAGCCCGGCTACGGGACAAACGGGAAGGACCACGCCCATAACTATCGCGGGGACCGGTTTCCTTGCCGGAGCGGGCGTAACGATAGACGGGGTAACCGCGACGGTGGCAGCGGTCACGGCCACGCAGATCACCGCGACCGCGCCGACGATCGCCGTCAGCGGCGCGAAAAATGTGACGGTAATAAATCCCGACACAGGCGCCGCCACGCGTACGAGCGGTTTCACTTATGTGGTTTTCGCGACGGGCGGCTCCGAATCCGATTCCGGCTCGTACCGCGTTCACACCTTTAACGCCGGCGCCTCGTTTACCGCCAACTTCGCCGGGCCCATAGACGTCCTTGTCGTCGCCGGCGGCGGAGGCGGCGCCGGCGGAGCGGGCGGCGGCGGCGCGGGCGGGCTCGTCTATCAATCAAATTATGCGGTTTCCGCCGGCGCTTATCCGATTACGGTCGGGACCGGCGGCACCGGAGGAGGCTGGCCGGTCAATGGGACGAACGGGTCCAATTCCACCTTTGATACTTTGACGGCGATCGGCGGCGGCGGCGGCTCGCATGGCGGCGATGGCTTGAGCGGCGGCTCCGGCGGCGGCGGCGGCTACAGCGGCATAGGCGGGACCGGCTCTCAGGGCTATGGCGGCGGCAGCGGGATCGCGGTCGCCAACGGCTATCCCGGAGGAGGTGGCGGCGGCGCGGGAGGCGCCGGCGCGAACGCTTCCGGTCAAAATGCCGGCAACGGGGGAGTTGGTCTGCAATATTGGGGCAATTGGTATGCGGGCGGCGGCGGCGGCAGCACCAGAACCGCAGCGGCCTCCGGTACCGGCGGGCTTGGCGGCGGAGGTAACGGAACCACCGGCGGCAACGGCATTGCCGGAACCCCAAATACCGGCGGCGGCGGCGGCGCCGGGGCGACGACCGGCGCCGGCTATTCCGGAGGCAATGGCGGCTCAGGCATCGTAATTATCCGCTATTTGAAGTAGCTAGCGGCGGCAATATTTTATGAGTTTTATCAAAGGACTTTTATTTTCAGCGCTTCTCGCCCCCGTTTGGGCGGGCCCGCAGCTCCGCGCCGCCGAGTTCGAGGTGCTGGACAGGTTCTCGGTGGACGGCTACTCGGTGCTCCGGGGCTCCGCGGATATTCCGGGGGGCGGATTTTCGGTGGGCGGGTCCACTTTCGTAGTACAATACGGAAAAGTGGGCATCGGTACGGCGGCGCCGGGCGCGATTTTACATATAAGCAGCGCGGGCGCGGCCTCGACTCAGGATTTCGTTAGAGTGAGCACCGGCATCCCGGCAGGAAGCGATGTGTTCGTGATAAAAGGGAGCGGCAGCATAGGCATCGGCACGGCGAATCCGGCTGCCAACCTGGAGGTGGCCGGAGAAGTTAAAATAGGCTATGCGGCGTCCACCTGCTCTTCCGCTATCGCCGGCACGCTGCGCTGGTACGACGGGCATATGTCCGTCTGCAACGGGAGCGCCTGGAGACAGCTCGATAATCAGCCGCCGCCCACCCTCACGTCGATAACTCCGGCCTCGGGGCTATACACCCTCCAGACCGCGATCACTATTTCCGGGACCGGATTTAATCTGGGCCTTGAACTTCTTATAGGCGGCGCGGCGGCGACCGACATCGCGGTTTCAGCCACGCTAATTACGGCAAAGACCCCCGTGGGTTCCGTAGGGACAAAGGATGTAAAAATAACAAATCCCGACGGACAATACGTCGCCGGCGCTTTTACCTATAACCCCCTGCCGACGGTCGCCTCCGTAAGCCCCGCTTCGGGGCAGACGGCAAGGACCACGAATATTACGCTCGCGGGAACCGGCTTCCTGAGCGGGGCGGGCGTCACGGTAGGCGGGGTAACGGCAACGGTCAACACTGTCTCCGCTACGCAAATTACCGCGATAGCGCCGGCTATCGCCTCCAGCGGCGCGAAAAACGTGACGGTAACAAATCCCGACACTGGCGCCGCCACGCTTACGGGCGGGTTCACCTGCGTGCCTTTTGCGGCCGGCGGTTCGGAAACAGATTCGGGGCTGTATCATATCCACACCTTTAACAGCGGCAGCACGTTCACCGCCAATTTTGCCGGCAATGTGGAAGTCCTCGTAGTCGCCGGCGGAGGCGGCGCCGGCAGTTTCGGAGGCGGAGGCGGCGCCGGCGGCGTTATCTATAATTCCGCTTACCCGGTGACGACTGCGGCCCCTTATACAGTTACCGTAGGGGACGGCGGGAATGGCTACACGACCTCCGATACCGGGACCCCGGGGTGGAACGGCGCTAATTCCGTATTCGCTTCTTTGACCGCTATCGGCGGAGGAGGCGGCGGGTCCCGCGGCGCGGCCCCGGTGCATGCCTCTAACCCCGGCAGCGTCGGAGGCTCGGGCGGCGGCGCCTCCGTGGGGAATACCGGTTCCGCGTCGGCGGGCGCCGCGGGCACTCCGGGCCAGGGCAATAATGGCGGCGCCGGGCATATACAGCCCGCGCATACCGACGGCGGAGGCGGCGGAGCGGGAGGCGTCGGCGGAGACGCGACCGCCACCACATCGGGAAATGGCGGAGTTGGCTTGGCATATTCGATAAGCGGAACTTCGACTTATTATGGCGGCGGGGGCGGGGGCGGCGGGTACACGGACGTGACAGCGGCCGGAACCGGCGGCGCGGGCGGCGGCGGGAACGGCGTCACCACAGGCATCGGCGGGAACGGGGCGGCAAATACCGGCGGAGGCGGCGGCGGGAGCGGGTATCAGACCGCCGGCGGCAAAGGCGGCTCCGGCATCGTCATCATCCGCTACCTGAGATAAAGAAACTATAAAGCACGGCAGTACTGCGCGGCTTTAATTTTATGCGTGTCATTCAGCAACTCTTATTTTCAGCGTTTTTCGCCCCTCTTTGGGCGGGACAGCCGCTCCATGCCGCTGAATTCGAAGTGCTGGACAGGTTCTCGGTGGACGGCTATTCCGTGCTCAGGGGCTCCGCTGACATCCCGGGAGGAAGTTTCACGGTGGGCGGGTCCACTTTAGTAGTTAAAGACGGAAATGTCGGGATCGGGACGGCCAGCCCCGGGGCAAAACTGGAAATATCCGGAAATTTTAAAGTAGGGGACAATTTAATAATCGGCGGCTCTTCCTCTTACAAAGTATATCAGAACCTGGCCTCACTTGATAATTACAGCGGGCCGGCGGGCGCAATAGTTATCGACACCGGCATCCCTTTTTCCGCCGCGAACATGTTTACTATTACCATAAGCGGTTATTCTTACGGCGGTACCGGGCCATGGGAGGTCACGGTAGCGGCCTACGCCGGCGAAGGCAATATTCATTCCGCCCGTTATGTAAGCGTTAATAAAGCGGGGTTTGGCGCGCCTGTAATCGCAAGGAACAGCGCGACGGGAATGGTCGCGGTAATTTTAGGGACTACGGGCGGCACCTGGAATTACCAGATAACTGTTTCTCGATTTACTCAGGGTTTTAACGGGCAGCTCGAATCTTATGCCGATGGCTGGACGATAACGCCCAGGACGAGCCTGGCCAGCTATGATTATCAAACTACCTGCTCCGACGGATCGACCTTCACCGGCTTAGTGCAGTCAGCGGTCTCCGGGACGAGCTATATAGCCGGCGGCAATTTCGGCATCGGGACGACTAATCCGGCCGCTATTTTAGACGTGGGCGGCACCGGCTCCATAAAAATACCGGTCGGCACCACCGCGGAGCGCCCGGGAAGCCCGGTTAACGGCATGCTGCGGCTGAATGTCACTACCGGAAGACTGGAGTATTACAACGGCGGCTGGAACAGCGTCGGCGGGATAGCCGCGTCGGGCGGCACAATTACAGAAGCCGGCGGCTATCGCATTCACACCTTTACGGTTTCCGGCACCTTCGTGCCGGCCGGTTCAGGGAATGTCGAATACCTTGTTATCGCCGGCGGCGGCGGAGGCGGCGCCGGCGGATACAAAACCGGAACGGTCGCCGTCACCGCGAATACCGCGGTCGCGGTAACGGTCGGCGCCGGCGGCGCCGGCGCCGCCGCCGTAGACAGCGGCTACGGCACGAACGGCGATAATTCCGTTTTCGCCTCCATAACGGCCATAGGCGGCGGCGGCGGCGGGGCCTATATTTCCGCGTTATATGGGAAAGCCGGCGGCAGCGGAGGCGGCGGCGGCAGCAGCGAGACGAACATGACGCAGGCCGGCGGCGCGGGAACCGCCGGCCAGGGCTATGATGGCGGCTATGGCTACGGAAGGAATGGGTATTTGGGAGGAGGAGGAGGCGGCGCGGGCGGTTTAGGCGGGAACGCTGTAGCCAACACCAAAGCCGGGAACGGCGGGCCGGGACTTCAGTCTTCCATCTCCGGCACCGCCGTCTACTATGCCAGCGGCGGAGGCGGAGCGTCGTATTTATATTCCAACGGGACCACAATAGGCTACGCAAGCGCCGGAGGCGGCGCCAACGGCGTGGGCGGCAGCTCCGAACACGGGCTCAATGCCACGGCGAACACGGGCGGAGGCGGAGGGGGCGGCGGGTATCCGGCCGGCGGCGGCGGCTATGGCGGCTCGGGAATCGTGATCGTCCGTTACCCGATATAAAGGGTGTGGTTTAAATTATGAGAGTTATTTTTAAATTTTGGGCTATAGCGGCGCTCCTGGCGGCGCCGGTCAGTCATGCCGCAGAATTTGAAGTGCTGGACCGGTTCTCGGTGGACGGCTATTCCGTGCTCAGGGGCTCCGCGGATATTCCGGGAGGAAGTTTCACGGTGGGCGGGTCCACGTTCGCCGTACAATACGGAAAAGTGGGGATCGGGATGACGGAGCCGGCCTATCCGCTTGACGTTGTAGGAGCGATAAAATCACGGACGAATAATATCTGGGACAAAACGGGCATTCTCCTCGGCAACGAGTCCTCCGAGCATCCCAAGATCGAGTTCAACGTCTCGGATAATTCGGCCCGGTTCAAATTAGGGGTCAACGGAGTCAATACGGGCGCTGAAAGATTAAGCGTCTACGCCGGTGCTCTCAACGGCACCGCGACCATTGAAACTTTAGTTATCGGAGGCAACGGCAATGTCGGCGTCGGCACGACAGGGGCCGGGGCAAAGCTGTCGGTCGCGGGAACTCTCGGGGTCTCTGAAACCGGAGCCTCCGGCAACAGGCTGCAGATCGCCAGCACCTCCGAAGGGGCGGTTATTTTTCAGAACGACAACAGCCCGATCATCTTCAAAACCCTGAGCGGCACCCAGGAAAAAATGCGCATAACGGACGCCGGCAGCGTCGGCATCGGGAAAATTCCCTCCTCCCTTCTCGACGTCGCGGGAACCGTCACCGCCGCCGCTTTCTCCGGCCCGCTCACCGGCAACGTGACCGGCAATGCCAGCGGGTCGTCCGGCTCCTGCACGGGCAATGCGGCTACGGCGACCGGCGCCGACACTTTGGACGGGTACCACGCGGCGGGCTTCGCCAAAGAATATTCCGCTAGTATCGGCGGGTTCAATGATACGACGTGGACAAATATAGCTTACGTTTCCGGCTCCGGCCTGAACAGCAAAATACGGCTGACGCTCGGGGGCACCACCGGCAATGTCGTAGTGGATGTTATCGCGGATATTCTTGTCCATCACAGCGGCGGCATTTATCTTACTTCCTTCTCCGGCCACTACACCCAGGTCACGCTGCTGATCTCTTCGGACTGCAACGCCGCCTTCACTATTCAGGGCAAGATAAATTATTCAAATACGGCCACTTTAGATTGCAGGGTTTTCCCCCTTGGCGGAGAATCCGTCGCCATGGCCCCCGCGTCCGTAGCTTCTACGGCCTGCCAAAAGACCTATGTCACTACCGGGGCCAGCTTTGTTCATCCGTGAGCGGCCGTTTTACCGCGCAATCCGCCCGTTTCCGGCGGCTAACCCGGGGATCAGGGAATGAAAAACGGCGCGGGCTTGAAGCTCCGCGCCGCTTTATCCCGCGATGTTCCGCTTATTTCCAGCCCGCCGCCTGGTCGAACAGCGGCGCCACCCGGGACCAGGTCCCGGCGCGGATCGCCTCGCCCACGGGAACTTCGTCCTTGGCGGCCCTGAAAGCTATAGTGCTCATGCCGAAGCTCACGGAGCTGTCCAGCTCGGAGTAGGCTATGCGGAAAAAACCGCCTTCGCCCCAGCCGAGGTCCCAGCTGTTCTTCACGGTAAAATACTTTTCGGCGTCGTTATAGCCCACCAGCAGCACGGCGTGGCCGCCAAGTTTTTTCCCCGTAGTGTAGGAGTAGATGCCGGTCTTGTAGTGCATGAAGTCCTCATAGACCAGCATGGCGATCGGGAGCGGCCCGTATTTCACCAGAGCCGTCTTAATCACGGCAAGACTCTGGGAGACCGAGCCCCAGGCGCCTATTTTATAGGCCCCGGTCTGCCAGCCCGCCTCGGCGGTGGCGCAGGAGCCGTCGGTGGCCGTGTAGGGATAGGCGGTCTCAAGCGGCAGGCCGCTCTTCTGCAGGAAGCCCGCCGACAGGCGGCCGCCGCTGCAGGAACCCGCCCCGCTGCAGGACACCATGACCTGCTCGGACAGATCCAGGTCCTTGCCCGGGGTGTTCTGTTTAAGAAGCGTGTAGGCTTCCAGGCCGCCGGTCATGGAGAAGGCCCAGCAGGAGCCGCATTTCATCTGGTTGCGGGGCGCGGTAACGAAATTTCCGTTCATATCGCGCCAGTCCAGCGCGGCGGGCAGTTCGGCCGCGGCCACCAGCTCTATAGGCTCGGCGTCGACAGGCTCGAAGTTCAGGCCCACCAGGTATTTCCAGTCTTCCCGGCTGGCTGACACGGAGGTTTCGCCGGCGGTCCACTTCGCGCCGGCCTTTTTAATGGCGTCCTGCACCACTTTGATCTGATCTTTCACGTCTCCGGACAGCGCTTGCTGGCCGAAGGCGGGCCCTGCGGCGACAAAAGCCGCCAGCAGAATAAAACTTGTAACCTTGGTCATAGGGGTCTCCTTCCTCTCTTTGATCTTTGTCAATTCTACCGCTTGGCGCCGCCATTGTCAACGGGCGGAGCGCAGAATAAACACCGGCAATTCCGAATCAGCGAAAAGCCGAAGGGGCGGGCCCCAGGCGCCGGAGCCGGAAGTGACATAGACGCTGAAATCCCCGGCTTTGTACAGGCCGTAAAAATACTTGAACATATGCCGCTCGAGCGGACCGAAAGGGAAGATCTGGCCTTTGTGGGTATGCCCGCTCAGAACAAGCCCCGACCCGGCGGCTGTTATCTCGTCAAAGCCCTGCGGCTGGTGTGAAAGGAAAATAAGCGGCTTGGAGCGGTCCAGGACTGCGGCCAGTTTTTTCACGGCCTCCACTCCCGCGCGCCGAAGATCGTCTACTCCGGCCACGGTCAGGCCCGGCACCGGCTCATAAGCCTGGCCGCGCAGCACTTTGACCCCGCAGGCCCCGAAAAATTCAGCCGCGGCCGAGCCGCCGGTGAACATGTCGTGGTTGCCAAGAACCGCTGCTTTGCCGTAGCGGGCGTATATCCCTTTAATGACCCCGCAGGTCCCTTCGGGCATGGGCTCGCGGCTTTCAGCGAAATCCCCGGTAAAAACTACCAGGTCCGGCCGCAGCGCGTTCATGGTTTCGGCCATTTTATTCAGCCGTTCGAGTTTTACCATCCGCCCCAGGTGCAGATCCGAGACCTGCGTTATCATGAAGCCGTCCAGCGCCCGTGGCAGGTTTTTTACCGTTATTTCTATTCTCTTCATGCGCGGAACCTCGGCTCCGTGCCAGACGGCCAGTGAAACGAACCCGGCCGCCAGCGCCAGCACCGTTATAGCCGCGGGTCTCCTCCGCGCCCAGTCGGCGCCCAGCGCCTTAAATACCGCCAGCGCCAGATCGCAGACCAGCAGCACCCAGAAGAAAACAAAAGAAGCCCCGAAACCGAACAAAGCCAGCCACAGAACGCGGTCCGCGATACCTCCGAAATGCGCCGAAGCGAAAGTCCTGGCCGCCGGGTAAAAAGCCGAGAGCAGCAGGGCCGCTTCGAATACGATAAACCGGCCTTTCGACCCCAGCGCCAGCCTGAACGCCAGCCAGAGCGCTATATAAATATTGAACAACAGGTAGAACAACGCCAGCCCGAACCCGAAGAGGTGAAAAGGATTTTTCATATTTCCCGGCGGGGCTCAACGCCTTGAGACAGGACAAATCCCAGTTCTTTGGCCGCCTGCTGTTTTTTATCCGCGGGCAGGAAGGACCCCTCCGCGGCGCATTTAAGAGTATAGTGAATATCCTCAAAGGTAAGCCCCATCTTCTCCAGTGCCAGCTCGTATTCTTTGTTCAGGTGGGTGTCCAGTATCTCGGGATCGTCGGCGCCTATGGTGCATTTTACGCCGGCTCTGATGAAATTTTTAAGCGGATGCGCCTCTATCAAGGCCACCGCGCGGGTCAGGTAGTTGCTCCAGGGGTTGGTTTCCACGGTAATGCCGGAGCTTTTAATAAGCCCGACGGTCCGGCCGGAGGCGTCCTCGGCCGCTTTCACGCCGTGGCCGATGCGCCGCGGCTTCAGCGCCCTGATGGTGTCGCCGACCTGCGAAAAATGGCCCTCCTCGCCGGAGTGGACGGTCAGCGGCAGACCCGCCGCATGCAGTTTTTTTGCCGCCTCTTTGTACAGCGCGGACGGGTAGTCGGCCTCGCTGTCGGCCAGGTCGAAACCTATTACCGATCTTTTATTCTTCAGCGCGAACTCCATAGTTTTTTCCGCCGATTTCACGCCGTAGCTGCGCGAGGCTATGAGGATGACGCCGCAGACCATATTGCTGCTTTTTTCAAATTTTACGATCGTAGAATTGATCACATCCTGCGCCTTCTGCCAGTCCAGCCCGGCTTTTTTCAGCATAAACTCCGGGCTGTAGCGCAGCTCCAGCAGGCGGATGTTCTCTTTTTTATAAGCGTCTTCGAGCGCTTCAAAGGTTATGCGCTCCACGGCTTCATAAGAGGGGAAGGAGGCCTGGGCCAGCTCGAACCTGCCGAGCACTTCGGCCAGCGAAGCGCCCGGGGCGCGAAGTTTATAAAGGCGGTCCAGCCCGGCGGGGTCGAAGGTGGGCAGCCTTAAATTATTTTTGCGGGCGAGGTCGATGACGGTGCCCACGCGGACGCAGCCTTCGAGATGGCGGTGCAGCTCCGCCTTGGGCATTGCGCGTATTTTTTCTTCCGCCGTCATAAGCAGTTCCGGGCGCGGCTGTTTCTCAGTGTAGGAGCTGGCTATCCCTGCGGCCGTTTTTTGTGCCGGAGGCTTTGGCTTTGTACGGTCTGGAGCCGGCGTTGAGATAGGAGGAGAAGTCTTTAGCGGTCTCCGACGCGGCCCGGCCGGCTCCGCGTCCGGATCATGCCCGCCGGGTTTATTTTGACAGCCACGCTTATTTTATAGCCAGCGCCTTCACGTACTTGTTATAGCGCGCGCTGATCTCCGGTTTGGAAAGCCTGCCCACGCGCTTTACGCTGAAGTCCTCCACGCTGAACGACGACATCACTACGCCGTAGGACATGGCCCGCCTTAAAACGTCATAATTCTTCCAGTCGGGAGCGGCGGCCAGGTAGCCCATGAAGCCGCCGGCAAAAGTGTCGCCCGCGCCGGTGGGATCGACCACCTTCTCTATCGGGTGGGCCGGGATGGAGAACACTTCGCCGCCGTAAAACAGCATGGCGCCGCTGTCGCCGCGCTTTACCACTATGGCGCTCGGGCCCATGCGCATGATGAGCCTGGCGGATTTTATAAGATTATACTCTCCCGTAAGCTGGCGGGCTTCCTCTTCGTTCACGAACAGCAGGTCCACTTTTTTAAGCAGCGTAAGCAGCGACTTCTTCTTCAGGGTTATCCAGTAGTTCATCGTGTCGCAGGCCACCAGCCTGGCTTTCGGCATCTGCTCCAGCACGCCCCGCTGCAGGTCGGGGTCGATGTTCGCCAGGAACAGCACGCCGCACTCGCTGTGGGAGCCGTTGAGCCTGGGCTGGAAATGCTGAAAAACGTTAAGCTCGGTGGCTATGGTGATGGCATTCTTGAAATCGCGGTCATACTTGCCCTTCCAGTGGAAGGTCTTGCCCGGCAGCACCTGCATGCCCTCCAGGCAGATATTGCGGCGCTTCAAAAACCGCCGGAAAGGCACGGGAAAATCCTCCCCCACAACGCCCACGACCTTGACCGGGGTGAACTGGGAGGCCGAAAGCGAAAAATGCACGGCCGAGCCGCCCAGGGAGCGATTCGTGCTGCCGTGTATGGTCTGCACCGAATCGAGCGCGACGGAACCGACCACCAGGATAGTATTTTTCATAAATGCGGTTAAGCTCCTGAAATTGTTCCGGCGCCGCCGCTTAAACGGCGGTCGTTTCTTTTACGGCGGGAACCTGGCTGCTCAGGGCGGCCAGCGTTTCGCGCACTATCAGGTCGGCCCATTCCTTGCGCAGCTCGGTGACGGGCGCGGGCAGGGTCCGGTGCTCTATCTTCAGGTCTTCCAGCAGCGCGTTAAGGCGGTTGTAGATATCAGCCTGGAACTCAACGCTCTTGGCCTCGCGTATCCCGTCCTCCATCAGCTCGCCCACCATGGGCAGCTTGTAGATGACGTCGTACGGAAATTTTTCGGCGTAGCCCTGCAGGAAATCGCGGATGAACTGGTTGCCGCCGCAGCGCCGCTCCATATAGGCCAGGTTGTCGAACACGCTGCGGTCGCAGACCACCACCTGGTAGTTGCGTATCACGGCGCGCAGCTCCTCGGTGATATGCTGCATCATTATATACATCTGCGCTGGCAGGGTGGTCGTCTCATTTATCGGGATGCCCTGCTCGAAGGCGGAGGCGGCTATCTCCGAGAAAACTTTAACTTTGAGCCCGCGCTTCTTCAGCTCGGCCGCCACCTCGTAGCAGAGAGTGGTCTTGCCGGTGCCGTGCGTGGAAATGAGCGCTATTTTGTAAGGCCGCTTTTTTGTTGAAGGCATTTTAACTCCATGAAAATCGGGATTACCTGTATACTACACTTTTTTCAAGCGCCCGGCAAAATCCCCGCCGTAGTGCCGGGGCGGAGCCTGAAAGGAGCATTAATTACGGCACACCAAAGCGAGAGCCCCCGATCTCGGGGGCTCTTCACCTGGCGCACTGGCCAGAGACCGCACTGGGGGCGACCGGGGAACCTGCCGCGCACAAAACGCGCCTGAAGGGCCGGAACACCCTCCCGGGGGGCGCCGCCAAACGCGGGCCGAACCGGGACCCCGGGGAACCGCTCTGCCTTAAGCAGACCAACGGACCGGGGGAACCGCGCCGTAACCGACCGCACCGCACCGAGACCAGCTCGACCGCACACCGCGTAACCAGGCCCGACCGCATCTCACCGCACCGCGCTTCGCTTCACCGAGACCAGCTCGACCGCACACCGCCACCGCTGGGCACTCGACCGCAACTACCGGCGCAACACTGAAGAGAGCAGGACTACATTTGGAGTATAACAGAGGAAACTTGACTTGTCAAGACCCAGAACCCAAATAGCTTTAAATATCTTTTTTAACGTCGGAGAAACACGCTCACTCCCGCCCGGAGGCGTAAAAAAATTCACTTCTTGTCTTTAAATAGTTTCGCGGCCATATTGCTGGAAGTTACTATGCCGGTGATCATGGCCGAGCTGAAGCCGTGGTGCTCCATTTCATTAAGACCTTCTATGGTGCAGCCGCGCGGAGTAGTAACTTTGTCTATCTCGCTTTCCGGATGGCCCTGCCGGCCCAGGAGCAGCGAGGCCGCGCCCCTGGCGGTCTGCGCGGCCATTAAAAGAGCCTCCTCTGAATGAAACCCGATCTGCGTGCCGCCCTGCGAGGCGGCGCGGATGGCGCGCAGAAAAAAAGCTATGCCGCAGCCGGTCAGCGCGGTGGCGGAAAGCATAAGCTCCTCGCTGATGATCAGAGTTTTTCCCAGCGCGTCGAAAATTTCTTTCGCCCGACCCAGCGCCGCGCGGCTGTCAGGGGCGGCGCAGAGGCAGGTCATGGCCTCGCGTATCGAGATGGCGGTGTTGGTCATAGCCCTGACCAGGCTGACCTTTTTTTTCATCCAGGCCGCTATCTGCGCCGTGGTCACTCCGGAAACTATCGAGATCACCAGATGCCCCGCGTTCAGGGCGGGGCGCAGCGCTCTCACCGCGGCTTCCGCTTCCTGCGGGCCGACGGCGAGAATGATTATGCCGGCGCTCTTAACGGCGGCGCGGTTATCCGTCATCACGGAGAATTTTTCGGCGCGAAGGCTCTCGAGCTGTTCAGCGCGACGGCGGGTAAGGACGATGTCTTCCGGTTTGAAGCGGCCGGAGGCGGCCAGCCCCCTGGCTATGGCGGCGCCTATATTCCCCGCCCCGATAATGGCTATCCTTCCGCTGCCGGTTCTTTTGGTTTTATTTTGTTCCATGGTTTTTCGGTCCTCTGTGGTTCAGCGGATCAGCCGCCCAGGAATTTTTTAAGGCCTGTCATTACCATCTGCACCGAGATCGTGACGAGTATCATCCCCATGAGTTTTTCCATGGCCAGCAGGCCGCGCGCCCCCATGAACTTAGAGATCCTGTCCGAGAACCCGGCCAGGATGGCCACGTTGATGAGCCAGGAAACGATCACCACGGCCAGCGTTCCCGTCCAGCCTCCGGAGGTAGTGGAAAAAATGAGTATGGTGGTCAGAGCGGAAGGCCCGGCGACGAGCGGAATAGCCAGCGGGACGATGAACGGCTCCCCCCCGGGGCCCTCGGAAAAAGAGGAGAGCTGGCTGGGGAAGATCATCTGTATGGCTATCAGGAACAGCACTATGCCGCCCCCAACGCTGAGGGAAACGATATCCAGAGCGAGGAAAGACATCAGGGATTTGCCGAAGACCAGGAAGAACACCATGATTCCGAGCGCTATGAACAACTCCCTGGTCACCACGGAGCGCTTACGGTCCGCCGGCACGCCCTTCAGGGCCGTGACGAAAGGCGGCATATTGCCCAGCGGGTCCATGACCAGCGTCAGCGTAAAAACGGATGAGATGAACTGCGTAAGCTCCATTAATGTTATCCCCGCCCGCCGCTCTGTGTATGTCTTTTGACCTTTTTGCAGACTTCGTAACAAAACTATCGGACTCTCTCCCGTCTGCCTCCGCTTAACTTTAACAATTTCCGCCGTTCATTTCCACTTTCCGGTATCCCGGCCATCCGCTCCGCATCTTCCCTTTAGCTTTGCGCGCCATGTATTAATTCTACAAAACAAAACTACCGGGCTTCCCCGGCGGCCTCAAAAAACTTGTTAACAAACAGTAATTTAGTAATCAGCGTCCCCCGTCCCGGGATTTGAGCTTAATTTGAGGCGTTTCGGAACTTTTCCAGAAGTCCGCGACCTATATTATTTACATGGGGCTGAATCAGAAAAGACCGAAAGCGGACGCCGCCGACTATCCGGAGAATATTGCGCGCGCCAAAGCGCTGCTTATGCGGGCAGAAGAATACCAGAGGGACGGCTATATGCCTAAGAACTTTGAGAACCTGACCAGGAGCAGGCAGGCGGGAAAAGCGCTGAATGACAGCGAGGCGAAGTTCCGCGGCCTCTTCGACGGTTCCTGCGACGCCCTGATGACCCTGGCCCCCCCTCTGTGGCGATTTACCGCCGGGAACCCCGCCGCGCTAGCCCTTTTCGCCGCCAAGACCGAGGAAGAATTCCTGGCCTGCACTCCGGGAGATCTCTCTCCCGAGCGCCAGCCGGACGGCCGGGATTCCGCGGTGGAAGCCGAAAAAAGGATTGCCGTGGCCCTGCGCGAAGGCTTCTGTTCTTTTGAGTGGACACATCGGCGGCTTAACGGTGAGGATTTTCCCGCCAGTGTGCTGCTGACCCGCGTTGAACTGGAAGGGACGCTGTACCTCCAGGCGACCGTCAGGGATGTAACCGAGCGCAAGCAGGCGGAAGAATACGGAAAAATCGGCCGCGAAGTCCTGCAGATATTAAACGAGCCTGGAGATCTGCAGACTTCCATCCAGCGCATCATCGCCGCGTTAAAGACGCGGACCGGGTTCTCGGCCGTCGGGATACGCCTGCAGGACGGGGAGGACTTCCCCTATTTCGCCCAGGAAGGCTTTCCCGCGGATTTCCTGCTGACGGAAAATACGCTGGTTGAGCGCGGCGCGGATGGCGGGGTGTGCCGGGGTAAAGACGGCAGCCCGTGCCTGGAATGCACCTGCGGCCTGGTGATCTCCGGCAAGACCGACCCCTCTAATGCGCTCTTCACGCGCGGGGGGAGCTGCTGGACGAGTAATTCCTTCCCGCTCCTTGAACTTCCGCCCGACCGGGATCCGCGGCTTCATCCGCGCAACCAATGCATACACCATGGTTATGCCTCTATCGCCCTGGTGCCCATCCGGAACAAGGACAGGGTCGTTGGTTTGCTCCACTTCAACGACCGGCGTAAAGGGCAGTTCACCCTCGATCTGGTTGAACGCCTGGAGGAGATCGCGGCGCACATCGGCTCGGCGCTGATGCGCAAGCACGCGGAAGAAAAACTCCTGGAGACCAACCGCCGGCTCGAAGAAGCCATCAGGCTGGCCGGCGATATGGCCGCCAAGGCAGAAAAGGCCAGCGCCTCTAAAAGCAACTTCCTGGCCAATATGAGCCACGAGATCCGCACGCCCATGAATTCCATTATAGGCATAACGGAGATACTGCTGGACAGCCGCCTGGACGAAGAGCAAAAGCGTAATATGAAAACCATACAGCATTCGGCCGACGCCCTGCTTTGCATAATAAACGACATATTGGACGTCTCTAAAATAGAGGCGGGCCTGTTTGAAATAGCGAAGGCGCCGTACGACCCGCGCGCGGTGGCGGAAAGCGTGGCCGAAATGTTCGCCCAGCGCGCCGCAGCCAAAGGGCTGGAGCTGGTCCTGAAGGTTTCCACGGACATGCCGCCCTCCGTTCTCGGCGACGGGAACCGCCTGCGCCAAATATTGATAAACCTGACGGGGAACGCCTTCAAGTTCACGCTGAAGGGCCAGGTAAAGATAAGCGCCGAGCTCCTGAAGGACGCGGCCGGGAGCTGGTTAGCGTTCTCGGTAGCGGATACCGGCATAGGCATTTCCCCCGAGAACCAGAAAAAAATTTTCCGGAAGTTCTCCCAGGTAGACGATTCCAGCACCCGCAAATACGGCGGCACCGGGCTTGGGCTGAGCATCTCAAAGGCCTTGGCGGAGATGATGGGCGGGGTTATTTCGCTTGAGAGCGGGGAGGGTAAGGGGTCCGTGTTCAGCTGCCGGCTGCCCTGTGCGGAGGCGCCGACGGAGCAGGCCGGGCGCGGGGAGCTGGTTTCCTTCTCCGGCATGCGCGCGCTGCTGGTGGATGACAATACGGACTGCCTGGAGATACTGGCCCAAACCATGGCGCCCTGGGGCTTCATCACGGTTTCGGCCGGGAACACACGGGAAGCCCTTGAGATCCTTAAAAACCAAGGAAAATTCGACCTGCTGGTGGTGGACCACCAGATGCCGGGCGGGGACGGAGAGCAGTTTATAATTGACGCCATTGGCAGCGGCGCGGCGGAGGGAGCAAAAATACTGATGCTTTCCTCCAGGGTAGAGACCCTTCCCGAAAGCGTGAAACTTTCGGTGGCCGCCTTCCTTTCAAAGCCCATAACCCGCTCCGGCCTTCTTAACACCATCCTTAAGGTTTTCAGGCAGGCCGCTCCCCGGCCGGCTTCTGCGGAGGCGGCGCCTCCCGGACACGATTACTCGCACCTGCGCATACTGGTGGTCGAGGACGATGTAGAGAACCAGTACCTTGTCCGGCTGCTGCTGGAACGTGCCGGCTATAAACTGGAGATCGCGGCCAATGGCCGGGAGGCGCTTGAGAAATGCGCCGCTTTCAATTATGACCTGATCTTTATGGACATACAAATGCCGGAAATGGACGGCTATGAGGCGGCTTTCCAGCTTCGTAAGACCGCCGCCCACAATAAGACCCCCATTATCGCTCTTACGGCGCATGGCCTGGACAACGATATAGCGAAATCACTTTCCTTCGGCATGAACGCCCACATAACGAAGCCGCTGAAGAAAAAAACTATTTACGAAACCCTGGACAAGTGGCTGGACGCCCGGAACAAGGTCCTGATAGTTGACGATAACCCCGTCAACATGATGCTGCTGGAACTGTACCTCAAGGGGGAACCCGGGCTGCGCCTTTACCGGGCCGCTAACGGAAAAGAGGCCCTGGAAATGCTGGGGCGGACAGTTTTTTCTCTGGTGCTGATGGACATAGAAATGCCCGTGATGGACGGCCTCACAGCGGTAAAGGAACTACGGAAGACGGCGCTCGGGAAGGCGGTGCCTGTGCTGGCCTTAAGCGCCCATAGCGACGCGCGCAAGATAAAGGAATGCCTGGACGCAGGCTGTACGGATTACCTGGCAAAGCCGGTAAAAAAAGCCGACCTGCTCGGGAAAATACAAGAACTGATGCATCCCAAAAGATAAGGCGGCCGGGGAGGGTTTCCTCCGCCGGCCGCCGTTCTTTGCAGCGCTTTTACTTCTTCTCTTCGATCAGCTTCAGGTCGCCGCCCTCTACGCCGTCGTCCACCACCGGCTCCACGGAGGCTATTTTATCGCCTTCCTCCATGCGGACCAGGCGCACGCCCTGGGTGTTGCGGCTGATGACGCGCAGCGTTTTGCAGGGCATGCGTATTATCTTGCCTTTCTCGGTCATCACCATGAGGTGGTCTTTGTTCTCCACCAGGTAGATACCCACCACCGCGCCGTTGCGCTCGGTGGCCTTGATGGTGATCACGCCCGAGCCGCCGCGGTTCTGGTGGCGGTACTCGTCAAGGTCGGTGCGCTTGCCGAAGCCCAGCTCGCAGACCGTAAGCAGCGTCTTCCTGGTCTTAGGCTCGGCCACTTCCATGCCTATGACCTGATCGGTCTTGCCGAGGCGGATGCCGCGCACGCCCATGGCCCCGCGGCCCATCGAGCGCACGTCGCTCTCGCTGAAGCGTATCGACATTCCCTCTTTGGTGCCGATGATGAGCTCATAATTGCCGTCGGTATGGCCCACGCTGGTCAGTATGTCGCCGTCCTCGAGGCCGATGGCTATGATGCCTCCGCGCCTGATGTTGGCGAAGTCCCCTATCGGGGTCTTCTTGATGTTGCCCTTGCGGGTGCACATCACGATGAAGGCTTCCTTGCCCTTGGCCTCCGCGAAAGACTCGATGGCCAGCACGGAGGTGACGGTCTCATCCTTCACTTGCAGCAGGTTCACTATTGCTTTGCCGCGCGAGGTGCGGTTGCCTTCGGGGATCTCGTATCCCTTCAGGGCGTACACCTTGCCGCGCGTGGTGAACATAAGTATGGTGGCGTGGCTGGAGGTGATGAAGAGCTTCTCGATGAAGTCCTCTTCTTTCACATCCGAACCGATAATACCTTTACCGCCGCGGCCCTGCACTTTGTAGGTGTCGGCAGCGATGCGCTTGATATAGCCGCCGTGGGACATGGTGATGATCACGTCTTCCTCGGGGATAAGGTCTTCGATGTCGAGTTCGGCGGCTTCGCCGGTGATCTCGGTCTGGCGCTTGTCACCGTATTTTTCCTTCATCTCTTTAAGCTCGTCCACGATGATCTGGAGGACGCGTTTTGGGTTGGCCAGGATGGCGCGCAGCTCGGCGACGAGCTTCATCAGGGCTTTGTGCTCTTCCTCTATGGCGCCCACTTCCAGGCGGGTGAGCTGGTGCAGGCGCATGTCGAGGATGGCCTGGGATTGGATGTCGGACAGCGCGAACTTGGCCATCAGCTTCATCTTGGCTTCAAGCGCGTCCTTGGATTTCTTTATGATCTCGACCACGGCGTCGATGTTCTGCAGGGCTATCAGGTAGCCTTCCAGGATGTGGGCGCGGGCCAGGGCCTTCTTCAGGTCGTACTTGGTCCGGTTCACCACCATCAGGCGGCGGTGGCGCACGTACTGCAGCATGACTTCTTTAATGGGCAGCACGCGGGGGCGGCCGTCCACGATGGCCAGCATGATGACGCCGAAGGAGGCTTCCATCTGCGTGTGCTTATATAGCTGGTTGAGGACCACCTGGGCGTTGCCGTCGCGCTTTATCTCGATAACAATGCGCATACCGCGGCGGTCGGACTCGTCGCGGATGTCGGAAATGTCAGGGATCTTCTTCTCTTTTACCAGGAAGGCGATGGTCTCGATGAGGGTGGCTTTGTTCACCTGGTAGGGGATCTCGGTGATCGCGATACATTCGCGGTTGCCCTTCATCTCCTCTATTTCGGCGCGGGCCTGGGTGGTGATAGAGCCGCGGCCGGTCTCGAAGTAATCCTTGATACCCTTGCGGCCGCGGATGATGCCGGCGGTCGGAAAGTCGGGGCCCTTGATGATCTTCATCAGCTCTTTAATTTCGATGTCGGGGTTGTCGATGACGGCAATGGTGGCGTCGCAGACTTCGCCGAGATTATGGGTGGGGATATTGGTGGCCATACCTACAGCGATACCGGAGGAACCGTTAACAAGCAGGTTGGGAAGCTTGCCCGGCAGCACGGACGGCTCGGTCATGGACCCGTCGTAGTTGGGTACGAATTTTACGGTTTCTTTTTCTATATCGGCCAGCAGTTCGCCGGCGATGCCTGAAAGGCGGGCTTCGGTATAACGCATGGCGGCCGCGGGGTCGCCGTCCACGGAGCCGAAGTTGCCCTGGCCGTCCACCAGCATGTAGCGCAGGCTGAAAGGCTGGGCCATGCGGACGAGGGTGTCGTAAATGGAGGCGTCGCCGTGCGGGTGGTACTTACCCATCACGTCGCCGACGATGCGGGCGGATTTCTTGAAGGGCTTGTTGTGCTGCAGGCCCATGTCGTCCATGGTGTAGAGCACGCGGCGGTGCACGGGCTTCAGGCCGTCGCGCACGTCGGGCAGGGCCCGGCCGACAATCACGCTCATGGAGTAGTCGATATAGGAGGACTTCATCTCCTCGCTGATATCGCGGTCGACGATGTTGACGAACATGTTTTCCTGCTTCGGTATAAGGTCTTTAGGTTCTGCCATTGCTCGACTCCTTAAAAAATAAAACGGGGACTTTATTTATTTCACCACAGAGACACAGAGAAAGATGAGAAAACACAGAGAAAAATTTAAAGTAAAAAATTTATCCTTGTTTGTGTTCATCCCTTTCTCCTCTTACCTCCTCCCTCTCTGTGTCTCTGTGGTGAATTCTTATCTTCTTCTTAAATATCCAGGTTGCGGGCGGCCAGCGCGTTCTGTTCAATGAACAAGCGGCGCGGCTCTACCTTATCTCCCATCAGGGTGGTGAACATCTTCTCCGCCTCGGCCGGGTCCTCGAGAGTGACTTTGAGAAGCTTGCGCTTAAGGGGGTCCATCGTGGTCTCCCACAGCTGCCCGGGGTTCATTTCACCCAGACCTTTATAGCGCTGGATGTGCGCGCCGGCGGCGCCGGCCTTCATCACATTATCCATCAGGGTCCTGAGGTCCTTGGAGGAAGTGATGTTTTTCTCGGTTATAAGATCGAACAGGTTAGGGGCTTTTTCTTCCTCTACATGGAATTCTTTCAGGCTGTAGCCGTGCGCTTTCAGCTTGGCGGAAATATTGTTGAGGCGGGTAAACTCGCCCAGGGTCTGAAAATCCGGACCGAGATCGTCCTCGTCTATCTCAGCCTCGGGCTTCCCCTCCTTGGCCAATGCGTCTTTTTTATTCTGCACATACTCGGTCTCATAGGCGTCCCACTCGTCTTCGGTGAAGAAGTAGCGGTACGTTTCCGGTCCCGTCTCTATGCGGTACATCGGAACCTTGCCGTCGTCCTGAAACTTGAGATAGTCCCTCAGCGCCAGGTTCTTGGTCTCGAGCTTGCGGCTGGTGTTCTCCGTGGCGATGATCAGCTCCATCAGCTCGCTGATCTCTTTCTCCTCCAGCTTCTTGCCTTTGGCTTTTATGGAGATCCCGGAAAGGGCTTCCTTAAGCTGCCACTTCTGCAGTTTTTCCTCGTTGTCGAAATAAGCTTCGAACTTGCCCTTCTTAACCTTGTAAAGCGGCGGCTGGGCTATATAAATATGGCCCTGATCCACCAGCGGGCGCATCTGCCGGTAGAAGAAGGTGAGGAGCAGCGTGCGGATATGCTGGCCGTCCACGTCGGCGTCGGCCATGATGACGATCTTGTGATAGCGCAGCTTGTCTATATTGAAGCCGTCTTCCCCCTCGCCTATACCGGTGCCTACGGCGGAAATAATATTGCGGATCTGCTCGCTGGAGATGATCTTCACGAGCTGGGACTTCTCCACGTTGAGGATCTTGCCGCGCAGCGGCAGGATGGCCTGGAAGACGCGGTCGCGGCCCTGCTTGGCCGAGCCGCCGGCCGAGTCGCCTTCCACTATGAATATTTCGGATTTCTTCGGGTCTTTTTCCTGGCAGTCGGCGAGCTTGCCCGGCAGGCCGGAATCGGTAAGGGAACCTTTGCGGCGCGCCAGGTCCTTGGCGTGGCGCGCGGCCTCGCGGGCCTCGGCGGCGCCCAGGCCCTTCTGACAGATGGCCTTGGCGATGGAGGGGTGTTCCTCGAAGAACACGCCGAGCGCTTCGCCGGTGAGGGTCTTAACTATGCCTTCCACCTCGCCGTTACCCAGCTTGGTCTTGGTCTGGCCTTCGAACTGGGGGTGAGGGATCTTCACGGACACTACTACGGTGAGGCCTTCGCGCACGTCGTCGCCTGTCACGCTGTACTCTTTATCTTTCGTCAGCTCGTACTTCTTTATGTAATCGTTTATCACGCGGGTCAGGGAAGAGCGGAAACCGGACACGTGCGTGCCGCCTTCGGTGGTCTTGATATTATTGACGAAGGAGAACATCGTCTCGGAGTAGTCGGTGTTGTACTGGATGGCCAGGTCCAGCATGGTGTCGCCTTCCGTCTTGGAAACGAAAATAGGATCGTCGTTTATGACCTGCTTGTTTGTGTTGAGGAATTTAACAAATTGCTTTATGCCGCCCTCGAAAAAGAAGGTGTGTTTCTTGCCCTCTTCGCGCTCGTCGATGATGGTGATGCGGCTGCCGGGGTTAAGGAAAGCCAGCTCGCGCAGGCGGTTGGAGACGGTGTCGAAGGAAAGCACGCCCTCGCCGAAGATCTCGGTATCGGCTTTAAAATTGACCACGGTCCCGTGATGTTCCGTTACGCCTACGGGTTTAACGTCGGCCTGCGGCTTGCCGCGCCTGTACTCCTGCCTCCAGATCTTGCCGTCGCGATGCACCAGCACCTCCATCCATTCGGACAGCGCGTTCACCACGGACACGCCCACGCCGTGCAGTCCGCCTGAAACCTTATAGCCGCCGCCGTCGAACTTGCCGCCGGCGTGCAGCACGGTCAGCACCACCTCGAGGGCGGACTTGCCCTTGAGCTTCGGGTCCTTCACTTCTTTCATCGGGTCCACGGGGATGCCGCGGCCGTTGTCGGTGACGGAACAGACATTGTCGTCTTTGAGGATGACATCTATCTTATTGCAGCCGCCGGCGAGGATTTCGTCAATAGAGTTGTCCACGACTTCGTAGACCAGGTGGTGGAGCCCCTGCACGCCGGTAGAACCGATGTACATGGCGGGGCGCTTGCGCACCGCTTCAAGGCCTTCCATGACCTGTATCTGGGAGGCATCATAGCTGCTTCCCTCTTTGGGATTGGCTGTCTTGTTCATGGCTGTCTAACTCCTGTCAGAATGAATTTAAAAATATGGGACTTCCGGGTTTAGACCGGGTACGGACCGGTCATGGGGTTGCCCATTCCGCCGCGCAGGAACCCTTGCGTGGTTCCCCCCGAAGCGGGGCCCCCCTCCGCAAAGCGGCTCCAGAGCAACCCCATGACCGGTCTGCCGCTGTTTTATATCTTCTCCTCTCCCTCCGTGGTCCTGCGGTGACCTCTTCTCTCTTAAATACTGTTCGCCGTTTTTATCGCTTTTATCCACGGCCGCGCGAAATATTTGTTAAGGCTTTTCACCAGCACCGAGCTGCGCAGGGCCAGTTCGCTGGCGGCGGCGGCGGACGTAGGCTTTACCAGTATATACCCCTTATCCACCCCGAGGAGAGTGCAGTGCTCTCCCAGGCGCCCTATCTCTTTTTTCCAGACCCCGTCGAGGACGGCCAGGCGGTCGGGAGCCACGCCGCCCAGAAATTTCCAGGAAGAGCAGACCTCGTTAGCCCGGGCCCAGTTGGATTTTCTCTTCTCTAAGAACATTTTTATTTTACTGGGTGCGGAGCGGCATCACTATATAGATCAGGTCTTCGCGGCCCTTCACCCTGAGCAGCGCCGGCGTGGCCGGGGAAGAAAATTCCGCCGTTATCTCGCAGTCGCCGGCGGTTTTCAGGATATCCAGCACGAATTTGGGGTTGAAGCTTATCTGAAATTCCTTGCCCTTATAGTCTATTTCCAGCTCGTCCTCGAAATCCATGCTCTGGGAGGCGGAATTGACCACCAGCGCGTCCTTCTTGAACGTATATTTAACGGAGCCCGAGCGCTCGTTGGAACAGATGGCGGCGCGCTTTGTCACGGCCATAAGTTTTTCGGCGTTGAGCGCTATCTCCATCTCATGGCTCTTCGGGATTATCTGCTCGAAGGCGGGGAAGTTCCCTTCCACCAGCCGGGAGATGAATACGGTCTTACCTATCCTGAACCCTATCTGGTTGGCGGACAGTCCCACCGTGACTTCGTCGGCGTCCTTCACCGCGCCGCTCTTCAGGTAGCGCGACAGCTCCCCGAGTATCTTGGAGGGCACTATTACTTTGAATTCCTTTTTTGCTTTGATCTTTTTCGTCGAATTCACGGCGAGGCGGCGGCCGTCGGTGGCTACCAGGGAAAAGGTGTCTTTTTCGTATTTCCAGAGCAGGCCGTTAAGGAAATGCCGGTCGTCTTCGGAGGACGCCGAGAAGATGGTGCTGTTTATCATTTCGGCCAGCAGCTTGGCGGGCACCTGGAAGGAATTGCTCTCGTCCAGGTCAGGGATCACCGGGTAGTCGTTCTTCGGCGTGCCCCCGAGTTTAAAGCGGGATTTGCCGCTTAAGACGGAGATGCGGTTGTTTTCGTCCACCGCGATATTGACCTCCGAGGCTTCCCCCAGGTTCTGCAATATCTCCATGAATTTTTTAATGGGGACGGTTATGCTGCCTTCACCTTTTATCTCCAGGGGAATATGGTGTTTAATGGCCATTTCCAGGTCGGTAAACACGACCTTAACGCCCTTGTCCTCGGTTTCCATCAGGAAGTTCTGTAAGATGGGAATGGTGCCGGTCTTAGAAGAGACGCCGGCCTGTATCGTTTGAATGCCTTTTATCAAGGCTTCCCTAGTGCTGTTTATTTTCATCATCATAGTCCTCTATAAGACAGGCTGTTGATAGCGTCAAAATGTTCAAAGCAGAGGAGAAAGTTATCAACAGCTTATCCGATTTTACTGATAGTCCTGACAAAAAACCGCTCCGCTGACAGCCTATCCCTGGTTATTAACGGTCTTTATCTTTGAAATTATCTGGTTCAGAGTCTCGTTAAAATAGGGGTCGGACTGCACCAGCTGGCTTATCTTGTTCTTGGCGTAGATAACGGTGGCATGATCGCGCCCGAAGGCTTCCCCGATGTCGGTCTGGGTCAGATCGGTAAGCGTGCAGGCCAGATACATCGCCACCTGCCTGGGGAAGGCTATGTTTTCATTGCGCTTCTTAGAATTGAAATCTTTAAGCTCAACAGAGTACTTTTCCGCCACCACGCTCTTTATCAGCTCTGTCGCGACTTTCTTATCCTCCGAGTCCTGGTCGCTGATATGGTCCTTGATCGTTTCCAGCACGCCGTCTATGGAGGGCTGGATGCTCATGTTCGAGCAGTAGTTCCCTACGGTTATAAGGCAGCCTTCCAGTTCCCTGATGCTCTTTTTTACGTTCTCGGCTATGAAAGTGATGATATCGTCGGGGATCGCGTACTTGTGCTGGTCCCGCTTCTGGCGCAGAATGGCGACGCGGGTTTCAAAATCGGGGATCTTGATGTCCGCGACCACGCCGGAAAGGAAGCGGGAGATGAGGCGCTGCCCTAAAGCGAGCTCCCTGGGCGGCCGGTCGGAGGTGACCACGATCTGTTTCTTGGATTCGAACAGCGAGTTGAAGGTGTAGAAGAATTCCTCCTCGCTGCGCTCTTTGTTCACCAGGAACTGGATATCGTCCAGCAGCAGGCAGTCGAGCTTACGGTACTTGCTGCGGAACTGCTCCGTGGCGCCGCCGCGCACGGAGTCTATGTATTCGTTCACGAAATTTTCGCTGGCGGTATAGAGGATGCGCGCCGAGGAATTATTCTTGAATAAGCCGTGGGCGATGGCGTGCAGCAGGTGGGTCTTGCCCAGGCCCGGGGCGCTGTAGATAAAGAAGGGATTGGTCTGGCCCGGCGTTTTTGCCACGCCCTCCGCCGAGGCGAAGGCGAAGCGGTTGGAGGTGCCCATTATAAAACTTTCAAATGTGTAATGCGGGTTAAAAGAGTAATAATTGGCCGGCAGAGCGACGGACGCCGGGGTAGCCTTGGACTGCGGCAGCGGCTCCGTAGGAACCAGCGACATGGAATAATTTATCTTAAGTACTTTTCCTGTGGACTGGGCCAGCAGCGCGATTATTTTTTCCTCATAGCGCTGCTTAACGGTGTTGTAGATTATTTCGTCCGGGACTTCAAGCTTAAGAGTGTCGCCCTCTATAACAAGCGCCGTTATCTGACTCAGCCAAAGATCTACCGGCTCAAGGCCGATATCGGCTGTGAGTTTGCTTATCACGTCCTGCCAGATTTCCTTGATATTGGTTAAGTTATCCACAAGTTATCCACAGCTGTTAGTAAAGTTTTTGATTAGCTGAAAAACGCTTATTTTATATATGCTTTCCGTGTTAACAACTTTTTTTGTGCTTAGGCTAAAAGCGGTATTAAGCTAAAAATATGTTGCAAAATAATGAACAAAAAACAGGGCCCGAAACGGCGCGTAAAAGGGCAGTTCTATCAGGATATCTATATGGTATATATTTAACGGCAGGCAGTCAACAGCAAAAAAGCGCCTTATAAGCGCTTTTTTACCGTGCAGCCGCAAAGAACCGACCCGCGGCGGCAAAGCTGCTTTTATCCGTGCATGCCGATCTTAACTTTGCGGAAGCGCGCCGGGCTTGAGCCGTGGCACATCATGGCAGTCTGCCCGGGCTGGCCCTTGCCGCAGTTGGCCACGCCCCACAAGCGCCACTCGCCGTGGTCTGCGATAGCGTCGCAGGAGCCCCAGAACTCGGGCGTAATGCCCTGGTAAGTGGGGTTTTTCACCATTCTGGTTTTCTTGCCGTTCTTTATGAGCCAGCCTATTTCGCAGCCGAACTGAAAATTCAGGCGCTTCTGGTCTATGCTCCAGGACATATTGTTCTCCATCATTATGCCGTCGCGCACCTCGCCTACAAGCTGCTCCAGGGGGGTGCTCCCGGGCATAAGGCTCAGGTTGCAGATGCGCGTTATGGGTATGCAGGAATAGCCGTCCGCGCGGCAGGAGCCCCAGGAGCGCTTCATGCCTATTTTTCCGCAGAATTCGCGGTTGGTCATGTAGCCCGAAAGTATGCCGTCCTTGATGATATGCCAGCGCTGCGCCTTAACGGCGTCGTCGTCGTACCCCGCCGTGGCCAGGCCGCCGGGCAGGGTGGCGTCGGCCACCAGGTTCACTATGGGCGAACCGTAGCGGAACTTGCCCAGCTTTTCGGTGGTGGCGAAGCTGGAGCCGGCGTAAGACTCCTCGTAGCCGAGCACGCGGTCCAGTTCGGAGGCGTGGCCGACGGATTCGTGTATCTGCAGCGCCAGCTGGTTGCCGGAAATTATCAGGTCCCTGACGCCGGCCGGACAGACGGACGCCGCCAGGAGGGCAAGGGCCTCCTCTCTGACCTGTTCGGCATGGTCGAGCATGTTCATGGCTTCTATCACTTCCCAGCCGCCGGCGAGGGTCTGGCCGCCGTGGGTGCACGGGTAGGAGCGGGTCTGCACGTCGCCGTTCTGTACGGCGGTGGCGGAGAGGCTGGCGCCGGAGGAGAGCTGCACCTGCTCTATGCGGGAGCCCTCGGTGGTCATGTGCCACTGGCGCTCGCGAAGGAAGCGCATTTCGGAGGCGGCGACGCGGATCTTTTTATTCCCGCGCAGGACGGCGTCTATTCTGAACAGCAGGTCCAGCTTCGTTTCAACGGGTACGGCGAAGGGATCTTTCAGGAAGGGGGTCTGCCAGAAGTCCGTGTAAGCCGGCTCAGGCGCCAGGCGGACGCGGCCGGCCATCAGAAGGCCGCTGGCTTTGGCTATGGCGATGGCCTTCAGGGCCGTGTCGGCGACGGCGCGCTCGGTCATCCGGCTGCCGGAGGCGAAGCCCCAGGCGCCCTGATAGAGGACGCGGATGCCGTAGCCGAGGGTGGTCTGGTCGGTAAGTCCGTTGATCTCCCCGTTCTTAACGGATAAGTTCTGGCTGCGTTTCTCTATTACGCGCACGTCGCCGAAGTCTACTTTGTATTTGTTCGCTATTTCGATGGCTTTGGCTGCGAGTTTGAACATAGTGGTCTCCCGGGTAAAAAACTTCGGCTGCCGGTTCGCCCGGCGGCTTGCCTTAAAACTTAGTCGACGAGGAGAAATTGAAATTCTTCAGGCGGAAGGCGGGGCAGGACATGACACCCCAGGCGGCGCAGGGGACGGCCTGGCCGGAGACCGCTTCCACGTCGTTGAAGGCTTCGGCCATGTTCTGGGTGAAGCGCAGATTCTTTACGGGAAAAGTTATTTTTCCGTTTTCCACCATGAAGGTTCCGTTGCGGGTCATCCCCGTCATTTCAACCAGCTGCTCCTTCAGCATGTTGGTGTAGTGGAACTGCGTCACCAGTATGCCGCGTTCGGTGCCCTTTATCAGGTCCTCCAGCGTGCCGCTGCCGGGCTTTACGGCCAAATTGAGGGGGATGGGGCCCATGTCGCTGGGCTGGGGCAGGGCGTGGCCTGTCGACGCGGTTTTTGCGGCCCTGGCGGTGCTCCTGTCATGTACGGGGGCTATTATCACGCCGTTTTCCACCAGCGCCGCTTTTGTGCGGGGCTGGCCTTCATAGTCGAAGGGCATGCCGGGGGCCGCCCCGTCCAGCGCGTTGTCCCCGAAGGAAAGCAGCGGGCTTAAAACTTTTTTCCCCAGCTTTCCGCAGATAAAGCTGCGCCCCTCGTTGTAGAGCTGGCCGTCAAAACCATAGACCGCGAGGTAGCACAGCAGGTCCGACGCGGCCTGCGGCTCCAGGATCACGGTGTATCTGCCGGGCTTTATCTCCCTCGGGGAGCGGCTTGCGGCGGCCTTGGCGCGCGCGGTGTCGTTGAGGCGGGCGAAGGGGATCTCATGCACGTCGAAAGCGGAATATTCCGCCCAGCCGAAGCCGTCGCGGTCGCGCACGGTCACGCTGTGGACGGCGCTGGTTTCGCGGTGGCGGGCGAACACGCCCAGGTTATTGGCTATCACCAGCTCCGAGGCGCCGTTCTCAAAAGTGCCGTAGGCGGTCTGGCCGTTCCTTTTGCAGGCCTTTGCCAGTTCGGCGGCCCTTTCGGCGCGGTAAAGAGGCGAGAGTTCCGCGGTCTCTTTAAAATACAGGTTTTTTCCCGCCGGGATGGGGCGCGGTTTGGCCAGCGGCAGCAGGCCGGGAACTTTTTTCTGCTTTTTGAGGATCTCGAGGCCTGAAGAAACGGCGCGCTTGAGCGAGGCGTCGTCGGTCTGGTTGAAATTAAGCTTCACCGTGCGGCCGTTATCCAGCAGGCGCACCGTGAAAGTGGCCGAGGACGAAGCCACGTTCTGCGAGATGACGTTGTCGGCGAAGCGGGTGAGGGCGCTGCTGTGTATCGAAGCCATCACCTCGCACTGCGCCCCTCCGGCCAGCCGGAATATTTTTTTGCAGACAGTTTCTGTGTTTTTCATAAATCGGCCGAGTTCGGTTTTTATCCGCCGCGAAAGAGCGGCACTATAAAACAATATCCTTGTCGCTCCGGCCCGCGGCGGGGTTTAAAACTTTAAACCGGCGGCTTTTCCGGAGGGGGCTGCACCTGCGCTTCCTGCCGGTGGCCATGGCCATGGCGCCTGTGGTGCCGTTTGCTTTCCTGCTGTCCCTGCAGCACGGCCTGCTGGATTTGCTGGAAGATCGGCGGAAAAGCGTTCTTGGATTCCGTCCATTTAAGCAAAGTTTCCTCGCTGTTTATCGCGTAGGTATCCGGGGTGCTGAAAACGGTCAGTTTGTTTTTCCTGGCCCGCTCCGCCAGGGTCTCCGCGCTCTTGTCGTGGGAGAAGCCCGGCGCCTCTAAAAGCTTCAGGGTCTGCTGTGTCAGGCCCAGCAGGTAGAAAGAGCCGTCCTGCGCCGGTCCTATGGCGATGGTCTTATCGCTCACCGCCGCGAAAGCCTGGGCAAGCCAGTCGCTTTTAAGCTCGGGGGAAAGGTGGCTGATAAGCACCGCTTTTTTTGTGCCGGTGAAAAAGGCCAGGCGAAAAGCGTCCTGTATCCGGTCCACGGCGGTGTGGGTTTTCGCCTCCAGGAACCCGGGGTCCTCGGGGTCCAGCCAGATCAGGTCGGGATGGCGCGTCGTCTTCTGGTAAGAGAGGATGACCATGGAGTCGCGGAAGCCTTTGGCAAGCTTGTAAGCGGCGGAGAGCAGCTCGCTGTTTACCTGTACGGCCCTCTCCGGGCCGAAAGCGGTTTTAAGGTCCGGGCTTATTTTATCCGCTTCCGGCGGATCCACAAGGAGTATTATGCAGTTATCGCGTTTTTGTGACATATATTAAGGTTTTGAACAGAACTATTAAAGTATATTATACTAAATGAGGACGCTTCGTGCTTTGTCCGCGGTCCGGCGGCTCTAGCCGGCCGCGGCAGCCGGGCGGAGAGAAAGCGGGCGATAACGATGACCGCATTATGCCAGAGGGAAAAAGACCGGTAATAATTTACGGCGGGAGTTTCGACCCCCCCCACCGCGGACACACGGCGCTGGCCGCGGCGGCCCTGCGCCAGCTTAAGCCGTCCGCGCTTTATTTCGTGCCCGGTTTTCGCACGCCTTTCAAGGATCTGCTCCCCGTCCCTTTTGCCGGGCGCGCCGCGCTGCTTAAGGCCGCGCTGGCCGAAGCCGGACTCGGCGGCAGGAAGGAAATTAAAATAAGCTCCTTCGAGGCGGACCGGAAGCGCGTGGTTTACACTTACGAGACAGTAGCGCATTTCCGGCGGGTTCATCCCGGCGCGCCGCTTTATTTCCTTATGGGCTCGGATTGCCTGGCAGGGTTCGGGAACTGGCGGCGCCCCGGCTTTATCCTGGAGAACGCGCGCCTGCTGGCGGGCCTGCGGCCCGGGCATTCACGCGGCTCCGGCGGCGCGCCTTTTACCGCGCTTGCCGGCCGGTTCCCGAGAGCCGACTCCACCGGGATCCGGGCTGAGCTGTTCCTTGGCCGGAGGCCGGCGCAGCTGCATAGGGCCGTGCTGGAAAATATAGAAAAAAAACTGTTTTATCTGGGGCGTGAGCGGGCGCTGCTTAGGAAACTTCTTACCCCCGCGCGCTTCCGGCATTCGCTGCATACCGCGGAACTGGCCCTCAGGCTGGCTCCCGCCGCCGGAGTGCCGCAGCAGAAAGCCGCGCTGGCCGCCCTGCTGCACGACTGCGCCCGCGACCTTTCCCCGGAGGCGCTGCGCCGCCGCTGCCTGAAGCGCGCCCCGCGGGCCGCGCAGCCGTTCTTGCTACTTAAAGAGGCGCCGGTGCTGGCGCACGCCTGGGCCGGCGCCGCCCTGGCCGCTGAAGAGTTTGGCGTAAAGGACCCGGAAATACTGGAAGCGATAGCGCTCCACGCCACCGGGGCCCCGGGGATGGGCCCGCTGGCCCGGCTGATCTATGTCAGCGACCTGGCTAACCGGGGGCGCGCTTTCCGCGAGGCGGAGCTGGTGAGGAAGCTGGCTTTTAAGGATTTTGAAGCGGCTTTTAGGGCGGCTAATTATGTTAAACTTGTCTATGCGTTTTCCGGCGGGGGCTGGGTTCACCCGCTGAGCGTGTCACTATGGAACAGTCTTCAGGAAAAAAAGAAAGGCTGATAATGGGCGCCGGGCTTGTGCTGGCGCTGGCCGCCGCCGCCTTCCAGTACTTTTCTCCGGCGTCGCGCGAGCTTATGTCCGGCCGGGACGTGAGACTGGCGCTGCTGGGGGGGCGCTCTTCCGCCCTGCTGGTATATCACCCGTTCTCAAGCACCGTGAACGCTTTCACGCTGTCCCATCCCAGGGCCGGAGCCGGGGTTCCCCTCTGGCACAGGGGCGCGGACCTGGCGCTGGCCGCCGGCGGAACGGCCGCCGGGGAAAATATTTTTTACATCGCTCTTTCCTCGGCGCCGGACCTGGACGCGCTGCGGGGCACGCTCAACAACTGGCGCGCCGAGCCGCGCCGGCTGCTGTCCGCCGTTTCCTGGATTTTCGGCCTGAGGGCCGCCGGAGCCACGAACCTGTCTGCGTTCGACCTGTTCGCCCTTTTCGGCGAGTTTTCAAAGCTGAACTCCTCTAATTTCATACTTACCGAGATCTCGCGGAAGCCCCAGGCCGCGGAAACGGAGCAGGAAGAAGGCCCGGCGCCGCGCGTTGAGGTCTTCAACGCCTCGGGAAAAAAGGGCCTGGCCGCGCAGGAGGCGAAGCGCCTGCGGGCGCTGGGTTTCGACGTGATAACCGAAGCGTCGTACCCCACCCTGCAGAAAGAGACAAGGATCCTGAGCTTTTCGGGCGATACGGCAGCGGCGCTCAGGCTGCGCGGCGCCCTGGGACTTGAGGCGCTTGAGATACGGGTAAAGTCCTCGCAGAAGAGCGTTGCGGGCGCGGCTGTGGTGCTGGGACAGGATTTTGGCGCACGGGGATTAAGCAGTAAGGAGTAAGGGTTAAGGATTAGGGATTAGGGATTAGGGATCGTAGCTTACTGCTTAATCCTTACCACTATACTGGAGGCAGCTATGGACATGGTTACTATTCTGAAGACCGCGGTGCAGGCTGGTTCGAGCGACATACACATCTGCGTTAACAAGCCGCCCATGATGCGCCGCAACGGCGAAGTGGTGCCGGTGGCCGAGGGCCTGGCCCCGCTGACGGCCGAGCAGACCAAAGCGCTCATTTACTCCACGCTTTACGACGAGCAGCGCGCGAAGTTCGAGAAAGAATGGGAGCTGGACTGCTCCTTCGCGGTTACCGGGGTGTCCCGCTTCCGCCTGAACGTGCTGGTGGCCCGCAACGGCGTCGAGGCCGTGATGCGCGTGATCCCCTCCAAGATCCCCTCGCCCGAGGACCTGGGGCTTTCGCCCGCCATCGTGAATTTCGCGGCCCTGCCCAAGGGGCTGGTGCTGGTGACGGGGCCCACGGGCTCCGGCAAGTCCACCACGCTGGCCGCCCTTATAAACCTTATAAACCAGAAGCGCAAAGGGCACATCCTTACGGTGGAGGACCCGATAGAGTTCACCTACGAGGCCAATACCTGCGTGGTGCGCCAGCGGGAAATAGGCCAGCACACCCGCTCGTTCAATAATGCGCTGCGCGCCGCGCTGCGCGAGGACCCCAACGTGATACTGGTGGGCGAAATGCGCGACCTGGAAACCATACAGCTGACGATAACGGCGGCCGAAACGGGCCATCTGACCTTCGCCACGCTGCACACGCAGGACGCGCCCTCGACGGTGGACCGCATCATCGACGTTTTCCCTCCGCACCAGCAGACGCAGGTGCGCGTGCAGCTGGCCGCCTCGCTGCAGGGGGTGGTCTCCCAGATACTGCTGCCCCGCAAGGACGGCAAGGGCCGAGTGGCCGCGCGCGAGATCATGGTGATGACGCCGGCCATCTCCAACCTGATACGCGAGGGCAAGACGCATATGATCTACAGCGCCATCGAGACCGGCGCCAAGTACGCCATGATGCCCATGGACAGGGCCATGTCCATCCTTGTAAAGCAGAACCTGGTGGCTTTCGAGGTGGCGCTCGCGAAGGCCCACGACCAGGAAGGCTTCAAGAAGATCTGCAGCGCCGGCGGCTTGTAAAAGGGAGGACTGTACAATGACCGAAACAGAAAAACTTAAAGAGATCCCTCTTTTTCGCAATTTTTCCGGCGCCATGCTTGAAGAATTCTCCGGCTACTTCAAGCAGACCGCCTATAAGGGCGGCGACGTGATCTTCAGGGAAAAAAGCACCGGCGACACTCTTTACATAATAGTGGCCGGCGAGGTGGTTATTGAAAAGGCCATGGACGTGGAGGGGCGCGAGTTCAAGACGCTGGCTATCCTCGCCGGCGGCGATTTCTTCGGCGAGATGGCCGTTATAGAGGGGGCCGCCCGCTTCGCGCAGGCCCGGGCCTCGGCGGACACCGTGCTTTACGAGGTCGACCGCCAGCAGTTCTTTACCTTTATAAAGGAGCACCCCGAGACGGGCATCAGCCTCTTCAGCGAAATAATGCGCACCGTTTTCCGCCGCCTTCAGCATACCTCCAGCGAGCTTACCATGCTGTTCGACCTCAGCCATCTGCTGCTGACCCAGCACAAGTCGCCGGGTGATTTTTTCAGCGCCGTGATGGACGAAATACGCATTTATATCGAGGGCTCCTGGAACGTGAAGGCCTATATTTACAATATGTTCAACGAGGAGTACGAGGAGGTTTACTCGCGCGACTCTTTCCCGAGGCAGGGAGAGCCCCCCGCCCTGCCCGTCAGGCCGGAGGAAGGCTGGCAGAACGACAATGCTTATACGATGATCTGCGCCGCCAAGGGGCGGCCGCTGGCCTGCGCGGTGTTCGAGCGCTCGGTGAAGCTTTCGCCGGTGGAGAAAAACAACCTCGCCACCATATTTAATACAATATCCTCCATTGCGGGCTCCGCGATGACGAATATAGAGCATCACGTGGAAGCCGGCCTGCTGGAAAAACTGAGGAATCGAAAAAACACCATATGACGATATCAAAAAGCAGCTTTAAAAAAATAGCATTCGCCGCGGCCCGCGCCGGGGATTCGAAAAAGGCCGAGCCGGTCACGGTCTACGATCTGGCCGGCAAATCGCCGCTGGCGGATTACGCCGTGCTGCTGGTGGTGGAATCTGCGCCGCAGCTCGACGCCGTAGAGGAAGAAGTGCAGGTGAAGCTGAAGCAGGAAGGGATCTATTGCCTGTACCGGGACGGGATGCGCTCAAAGAACTGGAAGGTGCTGGACTACGGCGGGGTGCTGGTGCATATCTACGACGGCAAGGCCGCCGAGTTTTATGCCATAGACAAGGTCTACGCCGGCTTCAAGACCGTGGAATGGGAAGAGGCCCCGGCGCCGAAGCCCGCCGCGCCCGCCGTTGTGGCCGCCCCGGCAAAAGCAGTTCCCGCAAAAAAAGCCGGCGCGAAGAAGCCCGCCGCTAAAAAGGCTGGCGCAAAGAAGCCTGCCGCGAAAAAAACGGCCCTAAAAAAGGCCGCGGTCAAAAAAATCGCCGCCCCGAAAAAGCCGGGCAAAAAAATTAGGCTTGCTAAAAAACCCGCCAAGGCCAAAAAAATAAAGCCCGCCAAGAAGGCCGCTAAAAAAACCGCAAAGAAAAAATGAAGCTCTCTGCCCTCGAAGCCGACCTGAAAAGCCGCGCGGCCGCGGCCTTTGCCCTGGACGCAGCGGCGATAGCCGGCTTTCACCTTGCCGCGCCGCCGCCGCATATAAATGCCGATGTTTCCATAGCCTGGCCCATAGCCGGAGCGAAGCTGCTCAGGAAGCCGCCGCTGAAGATAGCCGAAGAGCTCGCGGCCGCACTGGGCGCGGAATGCGAAGCACAGGCCGTGCCGCCGGGTTTCGTGAACCTGAAATTCAGGGACGCTTTCCTTTTTGAAGCTTTAAGGGGGCTTGAGAGCCCGGATCATTTTTTGCTGCCGGCGTTTAAGGGCGAAAAGATAAATCTCGAGTTCGTGTCAGCCAACCCGACGGGACCGATGCACCTGGCCAGCGGCCGCGGGGCCACGCTGGGCGACAGCCTGGCCCGCATCTTCAGGGCGCTGGGAGCCGAAGTCTCTACCGAATTTTATGTGAACAACGAGGGCAACCAGGTGGAGCTGCTGGGCCGCTCGCTGAAGGCCCGCTACGAAGGGCAGGAGCCTCCCGAGGGCGGCTACCAGGGCGGCTACCTTAAAGAGATGGCCGCGGTCCTTCCTAAAGAGGCCGCCGGCTGGACCGCCGCGCAGTTCTCGGCGTACGCTATCGCCGGGATGCTGAAGCTCCACAAAGCCGATATGAAAGCCTTCGGTGTGGAGTTCGACCGGTGGTTCCTGGAATCAGAGCTGCACGAGGCCGGCGCGCCGGCCGCGGCCCTGGAGGCGCTGAAAGCGCGCGGCATGACCTATGAGAAAGAGGGCGCCGTGTGGCTGGGGACCTCCACGGTGATGGACTCCGACGACAAGGACAGGGTGCTGGTGAAATCCGACGGCCGCAACACCTACTTTCTAAACGATATCGCCTACCACCTTAACAAGTTCGACAGGGGATTCACTAAAGTCATAGATATCTGGGGCGCGGACCATCACGGGCATGTGCCCAGGATGGAGGCCGCGGTAGCGGCGCTCGGCCGCGAAACCGGCAGCTTCAAGGTGATCATCCACCAGCAGGTGGCGCTCCTGCGCGGCACGGAGCTGATCAAGATGTCCAAGCGCGCCGGCGACTTCATCGCGCTCAAGGAGCTCGTCGACGACGTGGGGGCGGACGCCTGCCGGTTCTTTTTCGCCGCGCGCGGCCCCCATACGCACCTCACTTTTGACGTTGAGCTGGCGAAGAAAAAAAGCAACGACAACCCGGTCTTTTACGTGCAGTATGTGCACGCGCGCATAAGCTCTATCTTCGCCAACGCCCCGGAGAAGGGCGTTGACCCGGCGGCGGGTTTCAACGAAGCCGGGATCGTTATCAACGCCGAGGAGCGCGCGCTGATGCTGAAACTGCTGTGGCTGGAGAAGACCCTGGCCGACTGCGCCCGGGATTTTTCCCCCCACCACCTGACCACCTACCTGACGGAGCTGGCGGCGAGTTTCCATTCTTTTTACGACAAGTGCAAAGTGCTGGACCCGGAGCATAAAGAGACCTCGGCCTTCAGGCTTTTCCTCCTCAGGCATGTGCAGGGCGTTATCGCCAAAGGCCTCGGCCTGCTGGGCGTGTCCGCGCCGGAAAGGATGTAGCGCCCGGCCCCGCGGTAAAAAGTGAAACCGCCCGCAAAGGGCGTTTTTACTTTAGGAAAGTTTAAACACAGCCGGAGATTTATAATGGCCGAACTTATTATCGATAAAAACTACAGGTCCAAACTGTCCCTCAGGGAGACCGAAAGGGCCATCAAGTTCATCAAGGACAGCTTCCAGGTCAATCTTGCCGCGGCGCTGCGCCTGCAGCGGGTCTCTGCCCCGTTGTTCGTAAGGGGAGGCTCGGGGATCAACGACGACCTGAACGGCAGCGAGAGGAAGGTCTCTTTCCCCATCAAGCACGATAATTCCCGGGCCGAGGTGGTTTTTTCCCTTGCCAAGTGGAAGCGCATGGTGCTGGCCGACTATAAATTCCGCGCCGGGGAAGGCCTCTACACCGACATGAACGCCATACGGCCCGACGAGGATTCTTTGGACAATATCCATTCCGTCTACGTCGACCAGTGGGACTGGGAGCGGATCATAACAAAAAAGCAGCGGAGCCTGGCTTTTTTAATGTCGACCGTGAGAAAAATATACAAGGCCATGAAGCGCACCGAGCGCGCCGTGCACGCCGAATATCCGGCTATCCGCCCCGCGCTCCCCGCCGCCATAACCTTTATCCACGCCGAGGATCTGGCCGCGAGGTATCCAGCGCTGGACCCCCGGGAGCGGGAGCGCAGGGCCGCCGAACAGTACGGCGCCGTCTTCATCATAGGCATAGGCGGGCTTCTTAACGACGGGAAGCCCCATGACGGCAGGGCGCCCGATTATGACGATTGGACGACGCCCACCGGCAAAGGCAGGAAAGGGCTCAACGGCGACCTCTTTGTCTGGTATCAACCCTTGAAAATAGCCCTGGAGATCAGTTCCATGGGTATACGCGTCGACCGGGCGGCGCTGCTCAGACAGCTGAAAGAGAGGAACGCCCTGGACAGGAAGGAGCTTTTTTGGCATAAAAGACTTTTGAAAGGACAACTGCCCCTTACCATAGGCGGCGGCATAGGACAGTCCAGGCTCTGCATGCTCTTCCTGAAAAAGCTCCACATCGGGGAAGTCCACGCCAGCGTCTGGCCGGACGAGATGCGCGAGAAATGCGCGAAAGCCGGGATCAGGCTGCTGTAGGGCGGCCCGGAGTATTAGCCGCTTTATTTTATGAACAACTTCATCATGCTTTCTCCTCAGTACCCGCCGCGTCTGCGTTTTTTCGCCAACCGGCTTAAAGCGCGGGGCTTCAGCGTGCTTGGCATCGGAGACGCGGACTGGGGCGCGCTTGACGAAGCGCTCCGGGCCGACCTCGCGGAATATTGCCGGGCGGATCTCTCCTGCTATTCCGGCAACGAGGACCTTATCGGCGAAAAGTACGCCCCCGTCCTCTCCGCCGTGCGGTATCTGGCGGAGAAGCACGGCCCGCCCGCCTACCTGGAATCGTTCAACGAGTGGTGGCTGCCGCTCGACGCCGCGCTCCGGCAGGACCTGGGCATCCCCGGCCTTAAGCCCGCGGAGCTCGCGCGGCTGGTAAGGAAATCGGTCATGAAAGACCGCTTCCGGCAGGCGGGGGTCGCGGTGGTCGAAGGAGAACTGGTGACCGGCCTCGGCGCCCTGCTGGATTTTTTCGAGCGCTCGGGGCGGGATATCGTGGCCAAGCCGGACCGCGGAGTGGGAGCGTCCGATACCCGCCGCATAAGGAGCAGGGAAGAGGCGGAGCGCTTCTTTAACGGCCGCAACCCGGCTTTCCCGTATTATATCGAGAAGTTCATCAGCGGGCCCGGGAGGGAGCTGTATTCCTTCGACGGCTTTACCGACGCCGCCGGGGAGCCGGTGTTCTTTACCTGCCATCATTATAACGACGGCATCCTTGAGGTGGTGGAGGGCAACCCGCTCAGCTACCATAACCTGCGCAGCGCGGAGATCCCGGCGGACTTAAAAGCGGCCGGCCTGGCGGCGCTGAAGGCGTTTGAGCTGAAAAAGAATTTTTTTCACATAGAGTTCTTCCGGCTCAACGGAATTTGCCTCGGGCTGGAGATCAACGCCCGGCCACCCGGCGTGCTGACCGTCGACATGATAAATCACTCCAAGGGCGTAGACTGCTGGGACCTTTACGCGCGGATGTGCGCCGGTGAAAAGCTGGAAGTTAAGCTGCCGCGCGACCGGGTGTCCTGCTACGCTGCGCGGGTCTTTAACAGGCCCTACCTGCTTTCCCACGAAGAGCTGCTGGCCCGCTACGGCGGGGAAATAGTGTTCCATATGCCGATGGACAGCAAGGTGATGGGGGATTACGCCTACCTGGTGCTGACTGAAACCCAGGAGCGGAGACAGGAGATCCTGGAGCGGATCTCCGAGCTGCGGAGCTGAGCCGCCGCTTATCCGGCCTGCGGTTTATCAGTCGAACAGCGGCTTGTAGACGTCGCTCCAGGTAAAGGAATCGAGGATCCAGCCTTCCTTGGTATTGTAAAAATAAAATTCCCAAAGCTGCGCGTGCCTCTCGTCCTTTTCGATATAGCGCAGCCTCAGCAAACTGGCTCCGGCGTTTTTGGAATCAATATACTCATAGCCCACCGCCTTCCCGTTCCTGGGCTCAAGTTTCCCCCGGGAGTCTTTCGCCTGCGCGATAATGGCGTCGATCTCCTCCGGGCTTATAAGGCTATAAGGCTTGATCAGGCCGAAAGCCGCGGTGAAATCACCCGCGGCGACCTTCGTCATTATCCTGCCGGTCAGCTCTTTCGCGGCGGCTTCGTTGGGAAGCGTCTTGGCGAACGCCGAGCCGGAAGCGATGAAGAACAGAGCACAGAAAACCGTCGAAATCTTTTTCATAATAATAATTTTTCCTTAAGCCGCGTTCCCGATTTCAAGCGCCGCCGGATCGTTCATAAACAGACTTCCAATAGATTGTAACATCTTAAACCGCCCTAACCGCCGGGTAAATCCGGGGCCGCGGCCTGAAAAAGGCTCCTGCCGTTCCCTGCAACAAGAGGCTTAATGTTTCCCGCGGAGCCAGGGTGTCCGGCGGGCTAAGTCTGTTCCTGGATAAATTTTACCGCCGCCATTATGGCGTCCGGGTTTTCTGCCCTTACGATATAGCCGCAGTCGCCCATGGCGCGGGCCAGCACCGGCGGCAGCTCCTGGAACAGCGCCACCCGGGAGCCCAGCGCGCTCATGATCTCCTCGTGGGAGTGCTTGTACGCGAGGCGATATTTTCGCCCGATGTAGCAGCAGTGGTATTTCCGTTCGTAGTCCAGCGCGACCGGCGCTCCCCTCATGACGCGCGCCCAGACCGCGTAGAGGTCCTGGTCGCAGGAATAGTTGAACATGTCCACGGTAAAGCCGCCGGGAGGCCGGATATTGACCTCAAGGGCGCAGAGCGTCCCGTCCTTCCGGCGGAAAAACTCGAAGTGGAAAAACCGCTCCCGCACCTTGAAAGCCGCCGCCAGCTTCCTGCCGGCCGCTTCCAGGTCGGCGGGGATCTCACGCAGCGAATAATAGTAGACATGGGAATCGGCCAGGACCGACTCCATTACCCCCTCGCCGTAGACGTGCGAAGTGCAGAAAACTATTCTCCCTCCGCTGTCCGTCAGGCCGTCGAAGGTGACGATGTCGCCGGCGATGAACTCTTCGGCGATGAATTCGCGGTCCGGCTTGCCGGCGAAAAAAGCGTCCACCTGGGCGGCGTTTTCCAGCTTGTAGGTGAAGGCGGCGCCCATCCCGTCGTCCGGTTTTACTATTAAGGGGAAGCCGGTTTCCCGGGCCAGGGCGAGCACCTCGCCGGAAGAGTTCACCAGGCGGCCGCGGGCGTGCTGTATGCCGGCGGCGGAAAAGATAGGTTTCATCCGCGACTTATGCCGGATATCGGCGATGGTGTCGTTCTTTATCCCGTAAATGCCGAATTGTGTGCGCAGTTTCGCCTCGGTTTCAAGCCAGTATTCGTTGAGGGAGTCTATCCGGTCTATCGGGCCGAAGCGCGCGGTAAAAAAATCGCAGGCCGCTGTGAGCTCGGAGTAGTTGTGGAGGTTCTCCACTTTATAGTACCAGTCCAACGCCTCCCGCAGCTCCGGGCTGAGTTCGTCGAATTCCGGCTCGCCTATGGCCAGCACCGTAAATCCGGCCTCTTTAAGGCGCCGGCAGAAAAGATAATAATTCGGGGGGAAATGCGGGGAGAGAAAAACAAAATTCATTAAGGTTCCTTGCCAGATAAGTAATTTTAGCATACTGCCCGTCCTGCGGGCATACTTAAGCGCTGAAATTTAAGGTGCTTCGGGGTCACTGTGGATAAATGCCTGGAAGTCCGATACAAACTGCTCTTGCAGTGTAAAAAAGCCGCGGGCCGGGCATGGGGTTGCTCTGAAGCCGCTTTGGGGAGGGGGGCCCCGCTTCGGGGGGAACCGCGCAACGGTTCCTGCGCGGCTGAATGGGCAACCCCATGACCGGCCCGTACCCAGGCTAAACCCGGAAGCCACAAATTTAATAAGATTAGTTAAATAATCACTCTGCGGCTCAGGATTAATTACTATGCAAATCAACTATCACAAGTTCTTCAGCCACAGCCTCGGACAGGAGTTTGAACTTAAATCGTACGGCGCTTCCGGCAAGCCGGTAATGGTGTTCCCCACTTCCTGCGGGCGGTTCTTCGATTATGAAAGCCGCGGGATGATAGACGCGCTTTCGGAATTTATCGAGAGCGGGGATATCAGGGTGTTTGCGGTGGACGGGCGGGACGGCGAGTCCTGGTACAAGCCGGTGCGGGACGAATGGATAGGCATCCGCCACGGCCAGTATGAAGCCTGCATCACCGGCGAGGTCATCCCTTTCCTCCGCCGGAACTGCGGCGTTACCGAGAAATTCATGGCCACCGGCAACAGTTTCGGGGCCTTTCACTCCGCTAATTTCTTCCTGAAGCACCCCGACCACTTTGACTCCGCCCTGTGCCTGAGCGGGGTCTACCATCTGCAGGCCGAGATAGGAGGCTACTTCGATCCCGGGGTTTATTTCAGCGAGCCGCTCAGCTACGCGCCGGGGCTTAATGACGAGGCCGCGCTGGCGAAGCTCAGGGAAGGCTATATCGTGATCGCGCACGGCCTCGGGGCCTGGGAAACCTTCAACGACCAGGCGCGGGCCCTCGCGGAGATTATCGGCGCTAAGGGGATAACCTGCTGGTACGACCGCTGGGGGCCGGAGTGGCCGCATGATTGGCAGACCTGGGTGGCCCAGGTGAAGAAATATATGCCGCTGTTCAGGGACGGGGTGAATTTCAGGGGAGGAACGCTCAGGCTGACCGGCCCCGGCCGGCGGATAAATCCGCTTTAGTCAGTTCCTGCGCGCCAGCCCCAGGGCTAAAAGGAAGAGGTAGTCGGAGAGGCGGTTGAGGTAGACGGCGGGGGCTTTGGCTTTTATTTCCCAGGCGAGGAGCTCGCAGACGCGGGCTTCGGTGCGGGCCAGGTGCGCCAGCGCTTCTCTTTCATTCGCGCCGGGCAGGACGAATTTTTTTGGCGGCTTTATGGCTTCCGCGCGCGCGTTTATGAGAGTTTCCAGCGCGGCGGTCTCGTCTTTAAGCTCCCCTTTCATCCCGGCTATCAGACCGGAGGCGCGGATAAGCGCGGCCTGCGCCGCCGAAAGCTCCTCTTTGGTTTTTTTGTCCCTTATCCCCGGCTTAAGCAGGCCCAGCACCGCGGAAAGGTCGTCGATCAAAGCGTTCAGTTTTACGCGGCGGTGGGTTTTGGGCACGCGCCTGCCGCCGAAAAGATCGGTGAACCCGAGGTCGCCGGCGCCCATTTTTGGTTTGAAGTTTCTCCGCATGGTCAGAGTTTGAACTGGTTTACTTTTTCAAGAACGAAGGATTTGATCTCGGGCGGCAGGTCCGCCGAGACCGCCGCCAGCCTTTTTCCTATATGGCCGGCGTCGAAAAGGCCGTCCTCCACCAGTACGGGGGAGCCTTTGAACGTCCCGCCCGAGCCTTCCCCGTCGTCGATGCCGGCATGCTTATAGCCGTTCTTTTTAGTCCAGGTAAGGGCTCGCGGCTTGGATTCCCTGTCATAGCAGAGCTGGAAGCCCCAGACGGAGCCGTCCTTCTCGAACCAGACGATCAAATCGAAATATTTATCGGCGAACCAGCGGCGGGGCGGCTCCCCTTCCACCTGCCTTATGTGTTTAGCTTCATGCAGCATCAACGTATTCTACAAAATTACTCTTTGAGCGGGGCTTGAGGCAGACTTGCTATAATTCATGTAGCTTAAGGAGATCCATATGAAAGACAAGGTTACAAAGGTTATTGAGAAGATAAAGCCCATGCTGGCGGCCGACGGCGGGTCCGTGGAACTGGTGGGCGTGGACGAGAAGAAAGGTGTGGTTACCGTCCGCCTTACCGGCGCCTGCGGCTGCTGCCCGCATGCCACCATGACGCTCAAGAACGTGGTGGAGCGCATGATAAAAGAAGAAGTTCCCGGCGTCAAAGAAGTAGCGGTAGGCTGACCGCCCTTTCCCCTGGAAACGGCGTAAATCCAAAGGCTCAGGGCTAAGGCTGAAGGTCAGGCCCTTCGTTCCCATGGCTTTGATCAACCTCCACAACCACTCCACATATTCGGACGGCACGCTTGCGCCCGCGGCGCTGGCCCGCGAGGCCGCGCGCGCCGGGATCAAATATTTCTCGCTGACCGACCACGACATGGTGGGAGGCTGGGCGGAGATGGAGCCGGCGCTTAAAGAGGCCGGCATCAGCTACTGCTACGGCGTGGAGATCAGCACCTGCCTGCACGAGAACCTGCATATACTGGGCTACGGGATCGATCCCGCCGACCCCGTCCTGGCCGGGCGCCTGGCGGAATTCCGCGGCAGGCGGATAATCAGGATAAAAAAGATACTGGAGCTGCTTAAAGAGCTGGGGATAGAGATAGCTTTCGAGGAACTGCCCGTGCCCGCGGGCCGCACCGTGGGCCGCCCCCACGTGGCCGACGTAATGCGCGGCCGCAGGCTCGTCCCCAGCCGCAGCCAGGCCTTCAAGCGCTACCTCGCCCCCGGCGCGCCCGCCTACGTGCTTCCTAACGGACCGGCGGTCGAAGAAGCCATTAAAGCGGTAAAAGACGCCGGCGGCAAAGCCGTGCTGGCCCACCCCGGCGTGGTGGCCAAGATCATGGACCTCGCCGCCTGGAAGGCCGCGGGGCTGGACGGCATAGAAGCTTTTTACCCGGCGCATACCGGCGCCGCCACGCGCGAGTTCGTCAGCCTGGCCGCGCGGCACGGGCTCTTTGTGACCGCCGGGATAGATTTTCACGGCCCCGGCACGGAGCGGGACAAAATGTCCGGCTTCGACTATTCGGACGAGTATTTCTCGGAGATAAAGAAACTTTTTATATGAAAATAATCTCACACCGCGGCGCCTCCGGCTACGCGCCGGAAAACACACTGAAAGCTTTCAGACTGGCCGTAGAAATGGGCTCCAGGGATTTCGAGTTCGACGTGCACCAGACTAAGGACGGCGTCCTTGTGGTGCACCACGACTATGACCTGAAGCCTACGGCCGGCAAAGAAGCGAGGATAGCCGGCCTGGATTACGCCGAACTTAAAAAATTCAACGTCGCTGCCCATTTCAAGCGCGATAAAATGGTGCAGCACGTACCCCGCCTGGAAGAAGTAATTGACATTATCGGACCGGAGTCCGACTGGCTGAATTTCGAAGTGAAGAACGACAATAACGTCTATCCCGGCATCGAGGAAAAACTTCTGGGCTTCCTCAAAAGCAGGCCGGGCCTCTTTGAGAAAGCCGTCGTCTCCAGCTTCGACCACGGGACGCTGAAGCGTTTCCGGGAGCTTTCCCTCCGGCTGAAGCTGGCCTACCTGGGGCATGGGCTCAGCACGATGCTGCTGCTGCCCGCTATCAGGAAGGCCAAAGCCGTGGGCGCGGTCAGCTTCCATATGGCGCTGCGCATAGCTTTCAAGCTGAACGTGAAAAGAATTAAGAAGGCGGGTTTTCAGGTCTGCATTTACACGGTAAACAGGAAGAAGGACGCGCTGCGCATGAAAGAGATAGGGGCGGACGGCATCTTCACCAACCACCCCGACATTCTGGGCAAGTGGACCTTAAAGGGCTGATGGAGAAAGCGCTGAACGAAGAGCTTGAGCGCCTGACGGCTCTGGGCCTGCACCGGCGCTGCGCGGAGGGCGATCTCGGGCGGGTGGCCGGGCTGACCCTTGAGATAAACCGGCTCAAAAAAGAGCGGAACGCCGTGGTCTGCGCGCACGTTTATCAGACCCCTGACATCATTTTAGGGATAGGCGACCTGGCGGGGGACTCTTACAAATTGGCCGACGACTGCCGCAGGACGGCGGCGGACAGCATAATCTTCTGCGGCGTGCATTTCATGGCGGAGACGGCCAAGATCCTTAATCCCGCTAAAAAAGTCTATGTGCCCTCCGGGAACGCCGGCTGCTCGCTGAGCGAAGCGGTCACCGGCGACGACGTGCGCAGGCTTAAAGCTGAGCACCCCGGCCTGCCGGTGGTGACCTACATCAACACCTCGGCGGAGGTCAAGGCGGAGTCCGACTGTATCGTGACCAGCGCCAACGCGGAAAAGATCCTGCGGCGGATGTACGAAAAGCACGACAGAGTTATTTTTATTCCCGACCGGTTCATGGGAGCCAACCTGGCGAAGGTCCTGGGCAGGACGCCCGGCAAAGATATTATCCTCTGGAACGGGACCTGCATCGTGCACGAGCATTTCAGCCCGGACCTGATAAAGCTCTATAAGCGGAAGTATCCCGGGCTTGTGGCGCTGGCGCACGCGGAATGCCCCTCCGACCTTATAGCGGCGGTGGATTTCATGGGCGGCACGGGCGATATGATGCGCTACGTAGAGAGCACGAACGCGGCGGCCTACCTGCTGGTGACGGAGTGCGGCTTCGGCGAGCTGGCGAAGCTTAAATTCCCCGCCAAGAATTTTATAGCGATGTGCAGATTGTGCCCCTACATGAAGTCGATCACCCTTGAGAGCGTGCTCGCGCTGCTGAGGGACCCCGCTCCCGAAGAGGTGACCGTCCCCCCCGCCATAGCCGCCCGCGCCAGAAGATCCATAGAAAAAATGTTCGAACTGGCCGCCTAAATATCCAGCGGAGGCCGCAGATTTAAAATTTTAATATAAAAATAAGTCTCCTGGTACCTTTTTCCCTTTTTCTATTAAAATGAGTTTGATCCGCCCGGCTGGAACTTATAATCAAAGCCGATGCTGCCCCCGCCAAGCGCCCCGCCGGCAGAGGTTACTCGCAGGACCGCGTACTTATTCGCGGCGGTCTTGACCGCGTAGCACTCTCCCCTATTGACCGGAGCGGAAGTTCCCGTAATAGTACCTGGCGCCGAGGTCACGGAGTTAAGGCTGCAGGACCCGAGGGAGACGATTACGCTTCCCGCGTTCGTCTTGATCAGGCCTCCAAGCGTATATATGTCCGCCGAAGACTCCGGAACATTGGATTGTGTGTTGAACCTGAAACCGCTGCCGGGAGCGCCGGGGCCGCCCGCCCCGCCGGCAGTCCCCGCCGTGATCTCAGCCGAGCCTTGGACAGCGTCCTGTCCACCGGCGGCCGTGCCCGCGCCCGCCGATAGAGGGTTCTGAGCCGCCGCCGCGGGATTCTTCGGGGAAGGAAGAGGGTTCCCGAAAATTACAGGGTTTTTCATCTTATAAAGCTTTACCTTGCCGTCCTCCCGACGGAAGACAAAACTGGAGCTGCCGCTTAACTTATTTCCTACGCCCTGGTAGCTGACACCCGTCAGGCTGTAGTGGAACGACACTGAGGCGGAAAGGTCCTGCACTTCTACGTTATCCGGCAGCAGGCTGAGGTTAACGGAGCTGTAAGCATGAAAGTCCTTAACAATGGCATCCTCAAGGGTGGAAAGGTCGCCGGAAAAGTCGTCGGAAACCAGCCGCATGAAAGCGGCGCGGCTCTTGGCGCTGTAAGCGTCGGCGAGTTCCTGCAGCGTTTTTTTCGCCGCCTCTCCGAAGTCAACAGCGGTAATATGGCCGGACCCCTTGCCATTGCCGATAATTCCAAAGGCACAATGGAGATAGTTGGTGATCTTGGCTGCGTTGGCCCCGGCGGCGATGCTCACAGTCTGGCCGGGCGCATAGACCGGCGCGGCCCATACCGCCGGACCTTGAGCCGATGAAAAAATATTCCCCGGATCATTAGTGGAATTTGTGGTCGCGCAAGAGCGGGGGAAGCTCATGAACGCGGTTTGACTGATGGTTTCGCTCACCGTGCAGGTCGAGCCTGCCGGCAGGCCGGAAATTGTCTGATTAGTCCCCCCGCTCAGGTTTATCGTCTGGCTGAAGCCGTTGCTGCAGGTCACCGTGATCGGGAAGCCGGGATTGGGCGGGGTATCGTTGTGCAGGTCCGTGACTACCACCTTTGTAACTGTCAGGGTACCCGTTGGCTTCCCGCCGCCGCATTTGGGGTCGTTGAGGGGATTCCATTGGCAGGGAGCTTTGCAGCTGGCGGCGCTTCCGCCGGACGGGAAGCCCTGACAGTTGGATGATGCCCCCGTTCCCGGGTCTCTCTGGAGACAGCAGCCCAATGACGCCCCGCCGCCGCATTCGGGATTCCAGTTGCAGCCTTTTTGAACGGCGTGGTTTCCGGCAGCCAGGCAATTAGCCTGAGCCGCGGGCGTCGGCGGATTGCAGGAGCTGTCGCCGCAGTTGACGCCGCTGTTGGGTGTTTGCGGCGTGCAGCATGCCGCGGTGTTCGCGCCTGAGCAGCCGGGGCCCTGGGAGTTCCACAGGCAGTGTATGGCCGCGTTGGAAACGCATTGCGGCTGCGTAGTGCCGGAACAGGCGGCGATGACCACGGGATTGTTATAGGACGAGGACGGCACGCTGTT
>CAIQNV010000038.1 GCA_903873295.1 uncultured Elusimicrobia bacterium | reverse complement strand
TCCCCCGCCTTGGGAAATTATGGCGGGACCCCCTTCCGCAACGGGCGCTCAGGGTAAGTCCCCCGGCGGCCCTCCCTCACATCCTGCCCACTGCTACTTCCTTATTGTTTTGTTTACGGCTATTCTCTCGAAGATGCCTTCGGCGTGTTCTTCGGCGTCTTCGCTTATCTGCTGGCCGGCGAATTTAAGGAAGACGTCGTCGAGGGTTACGCGCCGGACTTCTACTTCCTCTATTCTGCCGCCGGCGTTGAGGAGCGCCTGTAAATTGGCGCCGGAATTGGTGATGCCGATCTTGTAATTGCCGTTCTCGCGCTCGACGCTGTTGACGAAAGGGAGGGCTCTGAGCGCGGGCTCGTTTATTTCGCCTTTCAGGAAGACGAGGTCCTGGCCCACTTTTTTCTTCAGCGCGGCCGGGGTGTCCAGCTCTATGATCTTGCCGCGGTTTATTATGCCTATGCGGTCGGCCAGGCTGTCGGCTTCTTCCATATAGTGCGTGGTCAGGATGATGGTGGTGTTATGGGCCTCTTTGAGTTCCCGGATGTGGCTCCAGACGGCCTTGCGGCTGGCGGGGTCCAGGCCCAGCGTCGGCTCGTCGAGGAAAAGGATCCTGGGGCCGTGGATGAGGCCGCGCGCTATTTCGAGGCGCCGGCGCATGCCGCCGGAATAGGTTTTGACGAAGCTCTCCGCCCGGTCGGTCAGATTGACGAGGGCCAGCATCTTGTCGATCTTGGGGTTTATCTCGCGGCGCGGCATGCCGTAGAGCATGGAATGCAGGTAAAGGTTTTCCCGGGCGGTCAGCAGGTCGTCCACGCTGGGCTCCTGGAAAACTATGCCGATGTTCTTTCTCACCTCGAGCGGCTGCGTGATTATATCGTGCCCGGCTACCTGCGCGGTGCCGGAGGTGGGCCGGACCAGGGTGGCCAGCATGCTTATCAGCGTGGTCTTACCGGCGCCGTTGGGGCCCAGCAGGCCGAAGACTTCTCCTTCGGGTATTTCCAGCGACACGCCGTCGACGGCGGTTACTTCGGAGTAGCGCTTTACCAGGTTGTCGGTTTTAATAGCTGCCATAAATTAAGGTTTTGCGGCCAGCCGCGCTTCGTAGTGCTAATTGTTAATTCAGCGGCTTACTGTTCACTCTTTACGCTTTTGAGCAGAGGGACAAAGCGCACGGCGCAGATCGTCTTCTCTTCCAGGCCGGCGGCGGTTTTTGTCAGCAGTTTAAGTTCCTGGGCACCTTCTCCGGCGGGGATAACCAGCCGACCGCCTATTTTTAGCTGGGCCGGCAGGGCGAGCGGCAGTTCTTTGGCCGCGCAGGTTACAATAATGGCGTCGTAGGGGGCGTGCTCGGCCCAGCCTTCCGCGCCGTCGCCTGTTTTGAATTTTATCTTTCCGCAGCCGAGCTTCTCCAGCCGGGCGCGGGCCAGTTCCGCCAGGTCGGGGAAGATCTCTACCGTATAGGTCTCGGCCGCCAGTTCCGCCAGCACCGCTGTCTGGTAGCCGGAGCCGGTTCCTATTTCAAGCACGCGCTCACCGCCTTTTAGGGCGAGCAGCTCGCTCATCAGCGCCACGATGTAGGGCTGGGAGATGGTCTGTTCGCGGGCGATGGGCAGCGGGTAATCCTCGTAGGCGCGGCTTACCATGTCTTCCGTCACAAAGCAGTGGCGGCAGACCTTCTCCATGGCGGCCAGCACGAGCGGGTCTTTGACGCCGCGCGCCACTATCTGGTCCTTTATCATCTGCCTGCGGATAAATCCCAGATACTCGTCGTATTTCTTTCCTAAAATCTCTTTGAACATAATATATCGGGGCTGCCGGGTTTAGCGTGATTCCGGGCCGGGCATGGGGTTGCTCTGGAGCCGCTTTGGGGAGGGGGGCCCCGCTTCGGGGGGAACCGCGCTGGGCTATGCCCGTGCCGTATCAAGAGCTATGCTCAGCAGACGGCCAACGGTTCCTGCGCGGCGGAATGGGCAACCCCATGACCGGCCTGCGGCTGCTTTCCCTTACCACACGCCCTTGACCGCCATGAAGCAGGCGCTTATGGTCTTGATGCCGTATGCTCTGGCTTTCTCTATCGCCGCCGCCGAGGCCGAGCCGGGCTGCATCCAGATGTTCTTTATGCCCAGCTTCTCGCACTCCTCCACCAGCAGCAGGGTGGAGGCGGGCGGCACCACGGTCAGCACCAGGTCCGGCTTCTTCTCCAGGTCCGAAAGTCTTTTGTAGATGGCGTGCCCTAGCACGAAGCCGCCCTTCAGGTTAACGCCCTTGGCCGGATAGCCCGCGTTAAGCAGGTCGCGGAATATCCGGTGCCCGTACTTGGACTCGTCGTCCGAAACTCCCACCACGGCGATCAGTTTGTATTCTTTAGGGTTCATCTTTTTTTCCCGGCGGTTTCTTTTAAGGCCCGCGCAGCGGCTTTTATCAGCGGCTCCGGTGAGATCTCCGCCCCGACGGCGCGGCGCATCCATTCTCTTGGCGTTATGGCGCCCTGCACGCACATCCGCTCCATCTCGCCGGCCAGGCTGTGCTCCTTGAAATATTCTTCTATCTGGAAGGCTATGATATGGCCCAGCGGGTAATCAGGCAGATAAAGCGCGTAGTCTATCATGTGGGAATATACTCCCAGCAGCGTGCTGCCTTTAGCGCCGAAAACAGGCGCGTAATAGCGGTCCCAGACGCTCCTGGAGATCTCGATCACCGCCTGGCGCAGGTCGGCGGGTTCGGCGTCCTTGTTCTTGTAAAGCCAGCGCCAGACATTCATGTCTACGAGCGCCACCCCGGCGATCTCCCTGGTCGCCCAGAAAGTGTCCAGGCTTTTAGCGTGAGCGGCGTTCTCGTCCGGGGCGGAGAGGCCGAGTATATCGAGGTCGCGCTCCTGGAACACGAAAGCGAAGCCCTCGGTGAAGGCGGTATTAGGGACCCCGGCGAGCAGGGTATGGTCCACTTTATAAAGCGAGAACACCTGCTCCGCGCAGTGGCCCAGTTCGTGCATGGCGATATTAAAACCCTGGTAATCCATGCCGCTTTTCGGTATCCTGGTGCGCAGGCGCGCTTTTTCGGTGCGCATGTTCGGGCCCCAGGCGTGGCCGGCCCCGCGCGCGGGGTCTACCTGCACTCTCGCCGCCACGAAGGCCGCCGTTTCTTTTGCGAACCCCAGCTTTTCAAGTATCTCCGGCAGCCCTTTCTGGAAGGCGGCGGCGTCGGGATATCTGGCCGAGACCGCGCGGTCCAGCTCCGCCCTGGAGATGCCCGAGCGCGGCTTGAAGCCGTCGTACCAAATATCAAAAGGCTCGAGCGGCCTGCCCAGCTTTTCGGCGATCAGCGCGGCGGCCCCGGCGCCTTCCTGCGCTTCCAGGAGGTCGGTGAACATCTTTTCCACTTCCGCCTCGGGTATCTCCCGCTCCAGCTTGAACTTGCGGTCCATGTGGCTGGGCTCGGCGGGGTAATACGCGTCCTCTTTCAGATGCGCGCGGAAGATCTCCAGGAATTTGGCGTAGCGCGTATCCGGCTCCCGCTCCGCCTTGGCGCCGTCCAGGGTGTTCTCCTCCGGGTTCCATTGGTGCTTTTCGGAATTAATGAATTTGCGGGGCACTTCCTGGGCGATTATTCTTTCCATCACCGTCTGTATGACCCGCTGCCCGGCCAGGCCGTTCCCGTCGGAGTAAAGTCCTTTGAGATAGTCGCGCAGTCCCCAGTGCGAGATCAGCTTGGGCCCGCCGGGGAACAGTTCCCCGCCGGCGGAGCCGGTCAGCCTGCCCATGAAAATATTATAGGAGTTGATATAATGGGAGGCTTCGGCATAGGCGCGCTCGCGCTCCTGCTTTATCTCCGCCGGCACGCGGTGGGCGAAGCGCTGCGCCAGGCGGGTCCTGGCCCAGTCTTCGCGGCTCCAGGCGGGACCTTCCGCCATGCAGGCTTCAAGGTTTTTCAGCGGAAAGTTCAGCAGCGCCAGGAAAGCCAGTTTCGCCAGGAACATGTCCTCGGTAAAGTGGGCGGAAGGCGAGTAGGCCGCGAACATCCGGTCCGCCGGGTTCAGGGGGCCGGTATCCTCGTCCACCTCGCGGCGCAGCTTCAGCAGCAGGGCCGTCGCATGTCCGCCGGCCTGCTCCAGCTTGTTCTCGAATACGGCCAGCAGGCTGTCGAGGTCGGGCCCCGTTAAAAAATTCTCAAGGCAGAAGCGCCGGAAGTCAGCCGCCCCCCCGTCTTTGCGGGTATTCCAGAGGGCGGCCGTCCGGCGCACGCAGGCGGTTATTCTGGCCGCCTCGGAAGGATATTTCTTGATCAGCTTTTCGCAGGTTTTGTTTATCGCGTCTTCTTTCAGCATAGGCCCCCTCAGTATTTGAAGAATTCCGTTCCGCCCGCCTCGGTGTGCGCGCAGTCCAGCGCCAGCAGCCCGTAGTTGTCGGAGCCGGGGTTAGAAAAGTAAAGCCAGCCGCCGGAGTCGGTCACCGCCCGGCTGAAGTCCTTGTCGTATTTTTTTGAATCTATCACCTTGACTTTGGCGGTGCACCCGTGTTCCGGCAGGCAGATCTCGGGAGCCTCCGGCATTACCGCCGGGATCAGGAGCGCCGGATCTTTGGGATAGACGCCGCCTTTGTCGCCGTAATAGACCTGCAGCGCGGCTCGGAACGCCTGCAGCATTTTTTTAGCCGCCGCGGAGCGCGCGCGGTCCTCCGTTTCCTTTTCCTTTGCGGCTATCCCGGCGAGTATTTCCGCGCCCAGCGCGGCCTTCACCTTTTCGTCGAAGGCCGCCAGCTCCGGGGCCAGGGCGTCCATTCTGGCCTGCGGTATCTCGTTTGCGCGCTCCAGCAGCGCCGAAAGGTTCTTCATCGTCCGCAGTATTGCCGGCGAATACCCCCCCGGCGGCGGCGCCGGTTTTTGCGCGGCCGGGGCTTCCGGGGCGGCGGCCGGTTTGAGCTCTTCCTGGGCGTAAGCCGCCGCGGCGGAAAGCAGCAGAAGCGAAAATATCAGGTTCTTCATGTATCCTTCAGGCGCGGCTTACAAGCCCCAGTTTTCCAGTTCCGAGATAAGCTTGTAGTCGGTAAGGTCGAACTGTATGGGGGTGACGGAGACATAACCGGCGCGCAGCGCGTTCAGGTCGCTGGCCCGGTCCGCGTCCTTGGGTTTAAAATCCCCGGTCATCCAATAGTAGGTGTTGCCGTGCGGGTCCGTGCGCTTGTCGAACCAGTCGTTAAAGGAGGTTCTGCTCTGGTTGGTTATCTTCACGCCCTTCAGCTTTCGGGCCGGGACATTGGGCAGGTTTACGTTAAGCAGCGTGCCCGGCGGCAGCGCGCGTTTCTTCATCACGCCGGCCAGCTTTACCGAGAAGGCCGCGGCGGCGGAAAAATCTGGCTTGGTATAAGTGTCCAGGGAGATAGCGAGCGAAGGGATGCCCAGCAGGGCGCCCTCGGTGGCGCCTGAGACCGTGCCGGAGTAGAGGATGTTGTAGCCGAGGTTTCCACCGAGGTTAATGCCGGAGACCACCAGGTCGGGGCGCTTCTTCATTATGGATTTTATCCCCAGCTTTACGCAGTCCGCCGGGGTGCCGCTGGCGGCGTAGCCGAAAAACTTTCCGTTGCGGTTGGCCGGGGCGACCCTGAGCGGGTCGGCTATGGTTATAGCGTGCCCCACCGCGCTGCGCTGCGTGTCCGGCGCCACCACGGTGACATTGCCGGCCTTTTTAAGCGCCGTAGCCAGGGCATAGATGCCCTCCGCGTAAATCCCGTCGTCATTGGTTATAAGTATTTCCATAGGATAATTATAGTAATAAATAGTCCGCAAGCGCCCGAGCCCGATAAAAAAAGCCCCTTCCGGGGCCTTTTTGTCGCGGGAGATAGTTTTACTCTCCGTCCTTTTTTACCCGCCAGGGTTTGTCGTCGGTTTTTGTCCCGCGTTCCCTGTCCGCAAGGGCCGCCAGGACTACCCGGCGTATAACAGCTATATCGACCGGCTTTGTTATGTAGCTTACGGCGCCCATTTCGAGCGCCTTGCGCGCCATTTCTATCTGATCGTTCCCGGTAAGCACAATAAACAGGGGCCTGTCCTCCCTGTCTTCAAGCGCGGCGAGCACCTCAAGTCCGCTCATCAGGGGCATGGTAAGGTCAAGGAGCACCACGGAGGGCCGCTCCGCTTCTATTATGCTCATGGCGGCCAGCCCGTCGCCGGCGATAAGGACGGTATACTCTGCGAACGCATATTGAAGCGGCAGCCTTATGTTTTCATCGTCATCCGCTATGAGTATCTTGTGTTTCATGGTACTTCTTCATCATACCGCATAATTTCCATAATTCAAAGGGTTTATTGAGCTGTCAATAAGCAGCATCTTCATCGCCCTGGTCAGTTCCCCTCCCGTTATACGGGCAGGGTAAAATGGAAAACCGAGCCTTTGCCCGGCTCGGATTCAGCCCAGATCTTCGCGTGATGGGCCAAAATTATCTCTTTGGCTATCGCCAGCCCCAGCCCGGTGCCGGAAGCTCTGCTCTCGTCCCCTCCTCCCAACTGCTCGAAGGCCTGAAAAAGTTTAGGCAGGTCTTCAGCCTTAATACCGTGGCCGGTATCCTTGACCGCGACATGCAGCCTATCGCTTTCATGCCCGGCGCTGACGGTAATCACTCCTTTTTCCGTATGCGCTATCGCGTTGGCCAGCAGGTTCGTGAGCACCTGGGTGAGCCTGTCCTTGTCGAACTTTACCAGGGGAATGGCGTCGTTTATCTCTACTGTTAAATCCAGCCCTTTATCCTTAGCCAAAAGACCCATCGACCAGGCTGTTGTCCGGACCAGGTCGTTGATGTCGTTCTCAATAAGATCAAAGGTCATTTTCCCGGCGGCCATCTTCTGGAAATCCAGCACATTGTTTATCAGGCGGCCCAGCCGGCTGGTATTATCACGCACCAGCCCCAGCAGTTTTTTGTGTTCCTCGCTCATCCCGCCCGGCTCCTCCAGGATAAGGCTTACGCCCAGCGAAACGGCGGTAAGCGGGCTCCTCAGCTCATGGGAAACCATGGAGGCGAACCGCGACTTTGTCTCGGCGGTCTCTTGTATTGTCTGCTCCGCGCGCTTGCGCTCGGTGATGTCCAGGGTAAAACCGATGATCCCGATTATCTCGCCTTGTGAATTGTGATAAGGAATTTTATCGGTCTGAACCCACCTTACGCCTTGGGGAGTTGTCATGCTTTCAATAATTCCCAGGCTGGGGCTGCCGGACGCCATTACTTTTATATCATCCTGCCAGTAAAGTTCCGCCGCTTCCCTGGGATACAGGTCCCACAGTGTTTTCCCTTCCAGCTCCTGCTTGGACAGCCCGTGTGCCCGGGCGAGCGCCTCGTTTACGCGGATAAAACGGTTTTTTTTATCCTTATAGAAGATCATGGCCGGAGAGGCATCAAGTATCATCTGCTGCTGTTTGGTCAAGTCGGCTATCTGTTCTTCTTTCCTCTTGCGTTCGGTGATGTCGACGAACGTAACGACCGCGCCGGACACCCAGCCGCTCTCGTTCTTGGGATATGACCAGTATTCAGCGGGGAAGCTGGAGCCGTCCGCCCTCCAGAGAACTTCATCGTCGACATGAACGCCCTTGTTCTCGCGGAAAGCCTGAAATATTCTGCAAACTTCTACCGGCATAGCGCGGCCGTCCTGATATGAGTGATGTATCAGCGCATGCATGTTCCTGCCGAGCAGCGCTTCCTGGCCGGCATAGCCGAGCATCCTGAGGCAGGCCGGATTTGCGAAGGTGCAGTTGCCCTGGGTATCTATGCCGTAGATCGCCTCTCCGGCGGAGTTAAGCACCAGGCGCGCCTGTTCCTCGCTTCTCCTTAAAGCCTCCTCTATCAGCTTGCGCCCGGTGATGTCCCGGGCCAGGGACAGCACGAATTCGGAGCCTTTGTACTCGAAAACGCGGCTGAGCACTTCCACGGTCACCCTGCGCTTATCCTTGGTCAGGTAGACCACCTCGCAGGCGGCGCGGTCGTCGCAAGGCCTGGCTTCCATGGCTTTGAGCCTCCGTTCCGTCATATCCCTCGCGGTTATTTTCGCCGGGTTGAGGTTAAGCAGTTCCTCCCTGGTGTAGCCCAGCAGCGCGCAGGCGATATCATTGACCTCTATAAAATTCGCCGCTGGGCCGTCCGGGCGCGCCTCATGGATAAAAACGGCGTCGCTGCCGTTCTCGAAAAAAAGTTTATACTTCCCCCGCTCCTCTTCGGCCAGACGCCTTGCCTGCTCAAGCTCCCTCCGGAGCTCCGTGTTCGCCAGCGCTTCTTTTACGCGGTCAGGCAGGACCTCCCGCAGGGCGTCGTCTTTTATTATGTAATCCTGGGCGCCGGCTTGCATCGCCTCCACCGCCGCCTTCACGTTTTCCCGGGCGGTGACGAAAATATAAGGCGGCGCCTGTATATTGTTCTTTTTAAGCTCCGCCAGCAATTCCAGGGCGCTCATGTCCGGAAGGGAATAATCGAGCAGCATCAGTTCCGGCAGGCCGCCCTTAAGGATCTCAATGGTTTCCTTGCCGCTGTAGGCGCTGCGGATCTCCAGCCCCAGCTGCCGCAGCTGCAGCGCTTCGAGTTTGTTGGTGCCGGGATCGTCTTCCACTATGAGAATAAATCCGCTGTCCTTGCCATTCTTGTCAGCCATATGGTTTCTTTTTCCGCGCTGCTCCCTCCTACTGGAACCTTCACTTATAGTACAAAAAGACTGGCTATTTTGTGAAATCCGTCTCCCCGCGGCGGCGGCCCTCTAACTAATCTATTTTCGCGTATTTTCTTCTATTTTTACGAGCAGTTCCAGCGCCTCGTTTATCTTCCAATACCAGGCGACCACTTCTCTGAGAACCAGAAAAAGTCCGAGAGACAAGACAAGAGATCCCGCGCATACCATCACATAGGTAATGATAGAATGATGATTCATAAATTCTCCCGTTGAAAGTATCGCTTACCCGCTGACAATATGAACCGGGGTTCCTTGTTAAACCGGTTCTCTTATTGGCCGCGCTTGGAGGCGCGGACCACCGAATCCATGATCTCGCCGCGGCGGAGGGACTTCACGTTTACAAAACCCGCGGACGCCAGGTCCTCCCGGAGCTCATCAAAAGTGAAAGCGGTTCCTCCCTGTGTTGCGACCAGCATGTTCACGGCGAAAAGGGCTCCGCCTACGGGCCGCGTGCGCGAAGCGTCCACCACGATATCGCGGATAAGGATCCGGCCGCCGGGGGCCAGCGCGGCGAACACCTTGGCGAACATCGCCCTGTTCTCCGCGCGTGAGTTCTGATGGACTATCGCGCTCACCCAGGCCAGGTCGGCGCCCCGCGGCAGGGCGTCGGTGTTATAATCTCCCGCCGCGAAACTCACCCGGCCGTCGAGTCCGGCTTTCTTCATTGTCCCGCGGGCCATCGGAATTACCTCGGGCTGGTCGAAGATGGTGGCCCTGGCGTCCGGGTTAAGCCGGAGGAACGGTATCGTCCAGGTGCCGGAGGCTCCGCCAACGTCGAGCAAATGGGTGAACTTCAAAGGGCCGAGGCTGCCGATAACCGTCTCGATCAGCGGCTGGGACACCTCGTGCATCGCCCGGATGAAGGAGTCGAGGTCGCCGGCGGCCCCGCGTACGCTCGGGCGGCGCGCGGCGGGCTTCCCGCTGAGCGCGACGCCGGCCAATTGTTCCCAGCGGCGGAGGCAGTTGCCCTGGTGGCGCACCATGCCGAGCATGCACCGCGCTCCCTTATCGGCGAGCACCTCCGCGACCGCCGGAGGCACGCTGTAGACAGGCCGGCGGCCCGGCCCTTTGCCCAGCAGCCCGAGGGCGGCTAGGGCATCCAGCAGGATCGCGGCGGCGCGAACGTCGCCCCTGATCTTCCCGGCCAGCCGGCCCGCGTCCATAGGTTTGGCGCGGAGGAGCGTGAAGACATCCAGATCGGCTCCGGCGATGATGACGCAGGCCTTCTGAAAGCCGCGCACCATTTCCATGATAGTTTTCCCGCTAAGTTCCTCTTTCGTTGTCATCGAATTCTCCTTGTCCGTACGCGGCTGCAGCGCTTAATCTCGTGCAGGCCGGGCTCACTTAAAACCCAGACGTTTTTTGATAAATTGCGCGCGCTTAAAATAGTCCTGGGATAAAACCGGCTCTCCCTTTTTATCGAATAATCTGCCGAGGCCTTCCAGGCCTTTTGCCAGCCCCGGCGAATACTCCGCCAGGCGGTCCTCCTCTACGGACCCGCTGAAGCCGGCGATAGCTTCGTCCAGCTTCCCTTCGCGCTCCGCCAGGCCGCCCAGATTTTGCAGGCAGGCCGCGGCCAGCCTATGCTGTTTCAGGCTTTTGGCGGAAGCCAGGGCCTCTTCAAAATATTTCCGGGCCCGGGCGGTTTCACCCTGATCAAGCGCCAGGAGGCCCAGATTATTGGTAATGACCGCGCAGCCGCTCTTGTCGCCGGCTTCCCGGGCCAGCCCGAGGGCTTTTTCAAGCTCGGCCGCGGCCGCATCGTACTTTCCCTGCAGGCGGAGAACGGTACCCGAATTGTTCAGGTTCACTGCCAGGCCTTTTTTATTTTTTATTTCGCCGTTGAGCAGGCCGGCCTTTAAAAACTTTTCCTGCGCCGGAGGAAGCTCTCCCGCCTCCACGTACAGCTGCCCGAGATTGTTCAGGCTTTCGGCCATGCCGGCCCTGTCGTCTACTTCCATGGCCAGGGCCAGCGCCCTGTCATAAAGCTTCGCCGCGGCGGCGTAATCGCCGTGGAAATACGATTCATTGCCGCGTAAATTCAGGTTTTTCGCCGCGTTATGGCGGTCGCTGACCACGTAAGACCGGGTCGAACAGGCCGCGAGCAGGAGCAGGACGGTAAACAGCGCTTTCTGAGCGCCCCCGGAAACCCGCTTTTGAGGTTTAAAAATAATCATTCTGAAATTTAAGGAGTTCTCCCTTCGAAACCGAGGGAAGCGTCTTCCTTGAGGCGTTTCTCGATATTGCCCCTTATTAAAAAATTCTTCTGCAGCGAGCGGATCACTTTTTCCGATTCCTCCAGGTCCGTCCTGGCCGCCGAGATCGAAGCCTTGAGCTCCGGCGTGGATTCTTCCATGCCCGCCAGGATATTGTCCAGATGAAGCGCGGAGGAGCTTAGTTTGTCATAGAGTTCGCGTTTCTCCATCAGCATCCCGATAGTCCCGGTTTCCGAACTGAGCGCGTCAGCCAGTTTTTTAGTGGCGGCATTGACATTGGCAAGGGCCTGCATGAGGTCCCCTTGCGGATTTGCCACACTTCTGGTGGCCGAGTTGACGTTGGCGAGGGTCTGCATGAGGTCGCCCCGCGGGCTTTCCAGGTTCGCGATAAGCCGCGCGGTATTGTCGATGAGCGCTTTGAGGTCGACCTTCCCCTCGTCCACGGAGGGGATAACCCCCCCTTTGGGCAGGGGCGGGGCGTTATCGGGGCCGGGGATGATCTCCAGGCTGTTCGATCCCAGCATCGGCTGGACGAGGGAAATTTTGGCGCCTGTATTTATTTTGCGCGCATACTCGCGAAAGACCTTGACCCCGACCTTCACCCGGTTGTCCGGGCCCAGGCCGACGGAAGAAACCTTGCCGGCATCCAGGCCTTTGATGGTGATGCTGGTCCCTATCCGCAGCCCCCTCCCCTCTTCGAAATACGCGACATACGGGGAATAGGACTGCAGCCATTTCTGCCCGCGCGCCACTATGGCGAGCAGGATGAGCACTATCGCGCAGGATAACAGGAAAAACGCGCCGATGAGCTTCTGCCGGTGTTTGAATTTAAAATGCATAGGTCGTCCGTAATATTATGGTCTAATATTTCCGGTTTATCAAGTTCCGCCGCTTGCCGCGGAAGTCCGCTCCTATTCCCGCGTCCTTCAAAGGGCCGCAATAAGTGATCCTGCCGCCGTCCAGCGTCAGCACTTTATCGGCGGACTTGAGCAGCAGCTCCTCGTCCTGCGTGCTTAAGATCTGACCGGCGCCTTTTCTCTTTTGCTGAATTATCTCGGCCTCGATCAGCCCGGTGAATTCAGCGTCAGCGTTCTGCGTGGGCTCGTCCCAGAAAAAAAAGTCGCGACCCAATAGCATCGTCCTTATGAAAGCGACCTTCTGCCGCACGTTCGTAGACAGCGCTGCCGGGAGCGACTCGGCTACGGGCGCGAGGCCCAGCCGCTCAAGCCAGGCGTTGATCGAGCTCGAGATCCCGGCTTCCGTCATCTCCCCATAATACCGCAGCGGCAGGGCGAGGTTATCGAACACGTTCAGATTGGCGATGAGTACGGCCTGCTGAAAATATAAGCCCATCCTGTACCTGAGCTCGTTCTGCTCTATCATGGAAAGGTCGCTGAAAACTTTCCCGTCTATCAGCAGCTCGCCTTTGACCGGAGTTAAAAGCCCGGCGCAAAGTTTTAACAGGGTGCTCTTGCCCGTGCCGACCGGCGCCACTACCGCCAGAACCTCGCCGGGGCAAACTGAAAAAGAGGCCGACTCTATGAGGTTCTCGCCCCCTTCATAGGCAAAAGAGACGTCTCTGAGTTCAAGTTCGAAGGGCATAGGCTAAATATAAAAAAACGCCGTTATGATGATGTTGACGGCGAAACACGCGTATATCGACCAAACCACGGCGCGCGTCGCCACCTGAGGTATCTCCGTAAAAGAGAATTTAACGGAGAAGCCCTGGTAGCAGCAGATGACGGCCACTATTATCCCGAAGAGAAAGCACTTGATGCCGCTGACGGCCACGTCCCAGAAACCCAGTGCCCGGCTGAGATCGTCGAGATACAGGGTAAACGGGTAATGTATGATGAATCTCGAGACCAGATAGCCGCCGAACAAGGCCACCATGTTGAAAAAGAACGAGAGACAGAACACGGCTACCGACATCCCGACTATCCTGGGAAACACCACGTAGCGCATCGGGTTTATCCCCATCATCTCAAGCGCCTGTATTTCATGGTTGACCATCATATACCCTATTTCCGTGGCGATCGCGGTGCCGGACCGGCCTATCACTATGAACGCGGTTATTATGGGCCCCAATTCTCTTACCACCACTACGACCATTATCTTGCCTATCAGGGAGTCCCCTCCCAGATCCGGCACCAAAGAAAAGGTTTCTATAATGGTCACCCCGCCCAAAAGCAGGGCGATGACGGCTACTATCTTCATGGCTTCAACGCCGGTAAAAAGTATCTGGTTCATTACCACGCCGAAAACCACACTGTCGCCGCGGCCGCGCCTGCCCACGCCCGCCGTGAGCGACTCCATGAAAAGAGTGCCCATATCGAGCAGTTGAGAGATATACTGCCAGATCGCCGAACCTGTTCTTTCTAAAATATCCATTGGTGGTTGTTTCAGCTATGATACCAAATCCGCGGACCGGCTCCCGGCCGGGCTATGGGTCCTTCTGTGTGTGCCCGGATCATGATGATATCCCGAACCGTAAACCTTTAATTCTGGTAGCGGATAATTACGATACCGGATCCGCCGGCGCCGGATGTTGACTGATACCCGGTATTAGTTTCTCCGGCCCCGCCCCCGCCTCCGCCGGTATTTGCTCCGGCGTTTCCCCCTTTACCATTAGCGCCGATATTGCCATTTAAACCGTTATTTCTTCCTTGCGTATTTCCCGAGCCGGGGTTTTTGTAGGTCTGGTTGACTCCACCCGCGCCGCCGCCTCCGCCTGTGCCGCCGTTCCCGCCGTAATCAGTTACGGTCCAACCGCTTCCTCCTCCGCCGCCGGCATAATAATAACTATTCCCGTCGATGGTTGAGAGTAACCCCGGTCCGCCTTTTCCGCCATTGGGAGTTGCTCCGTTTGTTCCGGCTCCGCCGGCGCCGCCTCCGCCACCGGCTACGCCGCCCACACAATTACCGCCGCCATATCCTTGAGTTCCTGATCCTCCCGAACCTGCTGAATAACCTCCCCCCCCGCCGGATGCGCCAGTTGCGCCTGTACTTTGGCCTTCGCCACCGCCGGCGCCGCCGCCAAGAGCGGTTATCGAGTTGAAACTGGAGGGATTCCCGTTATTGCCCAGTCCGGTACTTTCGGTGCCGGTTGTTGCCGCTCCTCCGGCGCCGATAGTAATTGTATAGCTTTGTACGGTAACAGAGGTTGTTCCGGTCAGGAATCCGCCGCCGCCCCCGCCGCCTGAAATATCATCTCCGCCTGAGCCGCCGCCGCCGACGACCAGATATTCAACAGTGCCGCCGGTGGCGACTTCAAACGTGCTGTTGCTGAGAAATGTGTGAATGCGATAACCCGCAACGGCGGTAGTAACCGTGCCGCCTGTCGCATAAACGCGATAAGTGAATCCGGCTGACTTCGTGGCGGAACCTGTCTCGGGGTGTGTGACCTTCACGTCTTTAGCGACGCTGGTGGTACTTGCGGGTGTTGTTGCGGTGATCTGTGTGGCCGAGTTCCAGGTAATCCCGGTCGCCGAAACACCTCCGACGTCCACGGCCAGACCCACCCCGGAGAGGAAGCCGGTTCCCGTGATAGTAATGACAGTTCCCTGCGGTCCAGAAACGGGGGTTACGGTTTCGATCGTCGGGGGTGGATTGTACGCGAAAGTGGTGCGGCAGTTCTGGCCGTCCGGATTCACTATCTCAACCACTTTTTCTCCGGCGGAGCCCGGGGGCGTGGTTGCCGTAATTTGTGAGCCTGCGACAGTCGTAACTGTTGCCGCTGTGCCGCCTATCAAAACAGCAAGGCCCAGGTTAAATCCGCTGCCGCTGATCGTGATCGCCGTTCCGCCGGAATTTATTCCGGATCCCGGAATTAGCGATACAACCGTGGGCGGCGGCTGATTGTCAAGCTGTCTCCAATCCGTCCCGTTACAAACGGAAATGTGCCCGACGTACCATCTAAGTGTGCCGGCAATATTTGAAGCGCAGACTAATGCGGAATAGCCTAGTTTTATATCTCCGGCCACTTCCAGGTTGGCACCAGGATTCGTCGTACCTATACCGACTTTGCCTGCTGTTGAAATCACTACCTCCGTCCCTGTAATTGAGCCGGTTTGCACTTTAAATGCTGTGGAAACTGTATCAGTGCTTACTATCTCCAAACTCGCTATCGGTCCCGCCGTTCCAATGCCGACTTTGCCGCTTTTCACTACTAAAGTGGACCCGCCCACGGAGAAGCTGCCTCCAGGAATGTCCGCTGAACCTCTTAGCACCGTATAGCCGTCCACGGAAAATCTGTCAAGGACCTCAAATTCAGCGGCGTGAACCGCCGCCCCCCCGAAGAGGCGGGCTAAAAGCGCTGAAATTAAAAATTCCCTGGTAAACCTCATAAAGCGAAAGCCGGACATGTGCAAATATATTTTCACATAATTATATAGTATACATGACATTCGCGGGCGAATCCCGAAGGAAAAGCGAATGGAAAAGGCGGCAAAGTGGGGTTTGATCGAATAGCGCTAAGTGTGGCAGCGAAGGAGGCGCTGCGTTGAAGCTCCCTACGGCTTCGCGGCGATGGCGGAGATCTCCACCCGCACGTCGCGCGGCAGGCGGGCCGCCTCCACGGTAGTGCGGGCCGGCGGCCTGCTGCCGAAGTAAGCGCCGTAGACGGCGTTCATTTTTTATGCGGCTATTTCTTACCCCGGAGTCGTCCTACTTCACAACCGCACGGATACCTATGAGCCCGGCGTTCAGCTCAGGAAGGTTTCAATGCCCCGCCTTGTCCTCTCTTAATTTTGAGTTCACAAGGTAAACAACGGCAAGAAGGTTGATAGTAAAGATCATGACCCTTCCCGTTTTAACGCCTTTATAAATTTCAAAGATCTCAAAGGGCAGCAGCAAGCCGGATGAAACTGCTACTGCCCATTTCCCCCAGGAATAATTCTTCCACAGGCACCACCATTCACTCAGGTTGAGAATGCCGTCCAATCCCAGCGCCAGCCCGACAAGCCGGATATTCTCCGGCCGGCCGAGGTTTAAGATGGATTCGGCCAGCCTGCTGCTCCAGGCCCGCACAAAATGGTCTTTCAGCAAGGCCGCGGCAAGATAAAAGACCTGTTCATTGTGGCGGTAAAGCGCGAAGGAACAAGCTGCGCCGCAGGCGATTTCCAGCGCCCCTTTCGTCCCCTTGTAATAAAGTATGGCGCGGAATGCTTGATCTTTTTTCATACTGATAGCGGGCCGTTCTGCCGGCCTGTAATTATTTCCCGGGCTGCGGGACCGAGCCGGAATAGAAAACTTTGCACTCCCTCCCGGGCAGCAGCTTTTCTACCGTTCCCAGCACGGACAGCACCGGGCCGGCCAGAGATTCCAGCATGCTGAGCTTTCCAAGTTTAGGATGGGCCAGCGTCCCGTTGATCTTCTGGCTGTAAACGGCGCAGCCGCGCTTGTCCAGGATGGCGGCCGTCATGCCGTCGAAGCGCAGGCCGGAGAAGTCCAGCCGGCCTTTCATGGCCAGCCGGTAATGCCGGGTGGCCAGTGCCGCGTCCTCTATCTCGGCGCTCCCGTCCCCCACTTTCCAGACCGAGGCCAGCCGGCTTATCTTCCCTTCTTTTCCGCGCGAGAAGCCAAGGTCTGCGAAATTGTAGCTTTTCGTCACGGCCGGCCCCAGCGGGCCCGCCAGCAGGAAGGCGCCGGCGTCCAGCAGGTTGAACTTCTGGCTCCGCGCCAGCTTTGAAATTATGGCGTCCAGGTCCATATTGTGAAGCACCAGGTCTTTTCCGCTCAGGGAAACCCGGCCCTTCATGGAATTGAACAGCGCTTCGGCGCCGCCGCCGCGCGCGGTGATATCCGCCGATAAGTCTGCCGGCCCCTCCAGCGGCTCCCGCGCGGTCCTGCCGCCCGAGAAGGCGCCCAGGAGCGACTCCAGTCTTGTGCCGGCCACTGTATAGTTCGCCGCATAAACCGGGGCATCGGAAGACAGGTCTACTTTCAGGCTGCCGTTCCCGCGCCCACCCAGGAAGTCCAGTTGCAGGGGGCTGGCGGAGAAGACTCCTTTCCCGGCCGCGGCTTTCATTTCGACGCGGCTGAAGCTCAGCCCGCCGGCCTTTAATTCCGTTATTTTCAGGTCGGCCTTCACTGACAGGTTCTTGTACGGTTTTTCGGCGCGGTTGAAGACGTAATAAATATCGCCTTCCAGCGGTCCGGCGCCGGACGCTTCCGTTTTTTCACCTATGCTTAAAGTGCCGCAACTGAGGCCGCCTTTAAAAGATAAGGTCTTGTAAGTCTTCCCGCCGGCCGGGATCGTGTAGGAAAGGTCTTTGGCCGCCGCCTCGATGCGGGCCGCTTTGAACTTGTCCCCGGCCATGAAGTCGCGGCACTTTATCTTCCCTTTAAGGAACAGCGTCCCGGGCCGCCCGCCGGCCGGGACCAGATAAGAGAAATCGGTAATGGCCGCCTCAATGCCGGCCGCTTCGGCCCTGCTTCCTACCCTTAAAGCCGCGCATTTGACCTCGCCGTTGAAGAATAATTTTCTGCCCTCCGCTTCGCCAGGCGGGTTCCCATAATAGAGATCTTTCGCGGTCAATTCTATCCCGCCTGCCTCTACGTTGTGCTCGGCTTTCGAGCCGGTGTAGGTCAGAGCGCCGCGGTAAATGCGCAGCTCTCCTACCGTTAGAGGTTTTTTGCCGGAATAGTTTTCCGGCTTCTTCAGGCCGGGCCCGGGCCCGCGGACCAGTTGGAGCGACACCCCGTAGAGTTCCGCCCTGTCTATCCGCACTTCGCGCTTCAGGAGGGGCCTGAGCGCCAGCCATATCCTGGCCCGCTGTATCTTTATGGTTTTAACAGCGCCGGGGCGCGTCGCATTGACAGTGATATTTCCGAGGGAAAGCTGCGCCCGCGGAACGAGGCCGACGCCGATCCTGTCCCCGACGGTGACCTCCATCCCTACGGTGCGGGAGACCTCCCTCTCTATCAGGCGTTTGAGGTAGGTCTGTCCGGGAAGAAGGGACAGGCGGGCGCAGATCAGTGCCCCCAGGACGAGAGCCGCCGCGCCCGATAATAATATTCTCTTATTTGATGTCATTTTCCATTCCGCCGTGAGAACGGGCGGCGTTATTTAAAAGGACTACCAGCCCATGGCCCGGTTGAACTCGCGCGCGTAATTGCTTATGGCGGTATTGAAGGCTTCCTGGGTAATAGCGCCGCCGGCGATGATAGCGGCTATCTGCTCCGGGGTCTTGTTTATCAGCTCGATATAGATGAAGTTGGAGGCCCAAAGATATTCTTTTACCGCCACCTGGTAATAGTGCCTCTTGACTACGTAGCTGCCGTCGGGATTATCCGTCCTCTCGTCGTATTGCCCCTTGCCGTCGTAGGCGGTGCTGCCGATGAACGGCGCATGCCCTCCGCGGGGGACCCAGAAACCGTAGATCCATATCTCGGCGCCTAAATTATAGGACAGGCGCAGGGGGATATCGTGATAATTGACCGTCATCTCGCTGCGGTACTCGCCGCCGAAGACAGGAACGACCACTTTGTTGCTCATGGCTAAGTTCTTTATCCGGGTCCCTGAAGGATCCAGGTCAAAATTCAGCGCTACCTGCTGATTGTCCAGCGGCAGTTCTACCCCGAACTTCAGGGAACCGATCTTGGGCATGGTAACGGGCTGTCCGTTCCCCCAGAAATCCGTTCCCTCTTCCACCCCTTCTTCCTTGGTGCGGATGTAAGCGAAGTTCAGATTAAACGCCATGCTGCCATGAGCGGCGTCGAGCGCGGTTTTGAAGGGGATCTCCATCACGCTGTATTGGAGATCGGGAGTCTTTTCGAATTTGCCTATGATCTCCAGTTTTATAAGACAATTGCCGGGGCTGGTAACTTCAAAAACAAAGCGCGGCGACGCGGCCGTTGCGTCAAAAGGTTTCAAGTCCCCTACGTGCTGGACCTCTTCTCCCTCGACTAAGCGCCCCCCCTTGATGGTGAAGCGCATCTGGACTCCCTGGGCGGTCTCTTCGGTGAGATTCCCGGGAAGCCCTCTGAGCTCATAGCGCAGAATATTGTCGCTGCCCGAAGCGGGATTAATATAATAATCCGCTTTAAGCCCGGAAACTGAAGCGCGCCACATAGTATAGACATCCTGAATAGCGCTGTCCCTGGCCGCTTTGCGGTTGCCGATCCAGTCTGGCGTCCGGGCGCGGGTATTTAACGCCGACGTTACAGCGAAAAGACGCGCCTGCGCGGCCTGCGCCACCCAGGGCCTGTCAAAAGTCGGCTGGGAAGCATTTCTCCAATTTGAGCTGTACCCGTCGATAGCGTAATTAGCATCGTGTGAGACCATTCCCTCCCAGATAATATGACTGGAGGTTTTAAACCAGGTGGCCTGGTCCCCGTTCCAGTACCAGGGATCAAAATAATCTATCGCATTGTCGGAGGCGCTGGAATCCATGAATCTGCCTATCATCTCCCGGTGATAAAGATCGGCGGGAATACCCCCCGGATATGACCCGATCAGGTCCGCCCGGCCCAGAAGGTCGTCGGCCAGCGGGACCGGAGCGTTCTCCGCCACGCCCAGCCAGAGGTTGGAGAGGGTGTAAATTGACGCGCCCACTACGTGGTAGGGCACCGACATATCCGCCAGAAAGTGCGCCGCCCAGGCGGCGGCCCGGGCCTCCTGCAGGGGGAATTTCCCCGTCCGGGCCTCCAGCATGCTGATGAATTCCCGCTCCACCGCCCAGGGGCCGCGGCCCTCTTTCAAATACGGGTTATAGTAGTGATCGGAAAAATCGGTCCCGCCGGGAGAATCGGGTCCGCGCGCGGATCCGTCGGGGAGCAGACTGTTTCCTTCCCGAAACTGGATATCATCCAATTTAGGGAATTTATTCACGGCCATGATAGCCGCGTCGGCAACGGAAAGCTTGCTGAAGGCCAGTTTGTCTATCACCGCGTGGGTGTTGAAATTCAGCGGCGCGGCTTCAGTAACCTCATAGGACCCCCAGCCCCGGGCGACAGACTGAAAAAGTAATAAAAATACTAATATTTTCAGCGGGCCCAGATACCACTGCCTCGCGGAAAAGTGAAGACGGCTGGTAGAATTGATCATATCCCGATCCTGGCTTCCAGGACTCTCCCTCTTAGAAATTGCGGCGCCTAAGAGCAATGATAGCCCTTTCCCGGGCCGCCCCGACAGAGGCGTAGGTCCCAGCGCCCCCTGGTCTTTGGTACTATGACGGACGTCAAGCCGCCAGGCGATAGCATACGCCTTCATTATAGACTGCCGCAAGGCCGGTTGATTTTAGGCGGGTAATAAGCTGTCCGATCAGGGGAGGTGGCAGACAAAAAGATCCCCGACGTAAAATCGGGGATCTTTCGGGTTCGATCCGGGCACAAAGAACCTATAGCCGGTATGCCGGGGTTTACGGTTTGCTGTTCTTTTCGGCAAGGATCTTGATAAGGCCGTCGATGCCTGATTTGGAGATCACGCTCGAGAACTGGCTTTTATAATTGGTCACCAGCGAAACGCCTTCTATGATCACATCGTAAACTTTCCACGCGCCGCTCGTATTTTCCACGCGGTAATCGACGGGGAAAGCCGCCTGGCCGGAGGGCTTAATAACGGTCCTCACCAAAGCCTCGGTGGGGCTGGTCTGGGGGCCGAGGGGTTTAACCTCTATTTTGTTGCCGGCTACGGCGGCATCCATGGCCATGGAGTAGGTCCGCACCAGGAGCGTGCGGAATTCCCTGACCAGCGCGGTCTTCTGTTCTTCGGTGGCTTCATTCCAGCTCTTGCCGGAGGCTATTTTGGTCATGCGCTCGAAATTAAAGCTCGGGAGCACCACCGCGAGTATCTCTTCCTTGCTCGCGGTGCCTATCATCTTCAGCACCTGGTCCATCATGGCCTTTACCACTTCGTCCGGCGCTACCATGGCGGTATTCTCCACCGCCTGCGCGGGAGTTCCCGGCACGGGAGCGGAAACGGCTTCGCCCTTTCCGGCCGAGGCCAGTTCCTTGAATATGGGGTTCTCACCGCACCAGGCCTGCCCGGCGGGGAGCATTATCGCGGCAACCGCTAACAGGATATTTTTCATTTATTGTCCTCCTAAGACGTGAACCGCTGCTGCTCTTGTTAAATTCTTTTCAAAGTTTATCAATTGCCGGTTCCCCCAAATAGAGGCGAAAGGCCTACCGGCCGGAAGTTAAAAGGCCCACGCAGCGTAGGCCATTTTACCGGCAGTTAGAGGGCCCTTGAGCCGGTACGGGAACGGAAAAGACCCGCTATAATATTGAAAGCGAAGTTTATTCCTTAAGGGAAGCGATCTGGAGAACTGTGAATAAAACTGCAAAATGCGCGTGGCTTCTGTGCGGAGTTCTGGTGTTCTGGTGTCCTCGCGGGCTTGTCTTACAGGCCGGGGCTTTCGATTTTTCCACCCATCGCCGTATAACCGAAACCGCGCTCGCCGGGCTTGGCTTCGACGCCGACTCCATAGCGCTGGTGAACCAGGGGAACATAGCGGTCGACGCTTTCGACGACGCCACCGTGCCGGAAGCGCATTTCGACAGCGAAACTTTTTCCAAAGGCTCGGAGCGGCTCCGCGACAAGCTCGGAGGCGTCCTGGACTCTCTGGACGAGAACGACCGGGATTTCGCCCTCGACACTCTCGGGCGCGGGCTTCATACCGTGCAGGATTTTTTCTCTCATTCCAATTTCGTGGAAAACAACTCCGTCGACACGCCCATAGACCTGCTGAATCTCCAGGACCCTCCCGCGGACCTGGTCTGCGACCGCGCGACTTTCAAAGGCGGATTGACCAGCGGCTATTACCCCGACAATAAAAGGCCGTCGGAAATTAAATGCGTCCATGCCGAACTGAACAAAGACAATGACCTTACCGGCGAGAGGTACAGTCTCGCCGTGGCAAAAGCCACCGTGGAAACCCGGCATTATGTAGAGAGCCTGCTCAAAGCCATCGGGACGAGGCCCGGCTGGGACGCCCCCCGCCGCGCCGAAATGCTGAAGCTGCTGCTGCCACCCGGCGCCCCCAATTAATTCCCGCTTCGCGACAGTAACCTCAAAAAAAAAGAGCCTGCCTTTTTTGCCTTTTACCCGGCCTGGGTTACAGGGCTAAGGCCTACGCCCGCGGGGTCGCCATCCCCGGAAGGATATTGAAAAAGGCACTTGTGTCAGGGAAGACTAACGCCCAAAGAATTCTATAGCCTGGTCCACATATCTGCTGACGTCAAAGGCCGTAATGATATGCCCGACAGTTGACTGCTGCACGGCGGGATATCTTCCCTCCAGGGGCCTGGAGAAGGCGGCGTAAAGCTTTTTCTGGTACAGATCGGGGACGAACCTGTCGCCGTCGCCCATCACCATCAGGAGATCCTCGGGGTTTCTCAGGCTGCCGAAGTCGAGCGGGTCTACGGCCATCACTTTTTCCAGGTAGGCTTTCAGTTCGGCGAGGGTCGCTATCCCTTCGGTCTGCATTCTAGCGTCCCTCGCGTTCGTAAGCATCACAAAATGCGTATCGACTATTATCCCGGGGATGTCTCCGCCGCCTACCACTTCCGCGGCCTTTATTATCCTCGGTTCAACCCCGAAGGCGAGAGCGGTCCTTATCCCCCCCATGCTTATCCCGTTGGCGTAGATCCTCGCCTTATCGACTTCAGGGAAAGTCTCGAGCAGGTCGATGCACATTCTCGCGGCTATGCTCTCCCTTATGAGGAGGTCGTCGAGCTTGTCGAACGGGCGGGTTTTATCGGTGAGCGATTCGGTGGGGAGAATGACCACGGCGTTGTATCCGCTTTTCGCGAAATGGACCGCGGCCCAGGCGTCGAGCGTCTTGGACCCGCTGAAAGGAGTGAACACTATAACGGTCGGGCGCGGCCCCGGCTCCGTCGTTCTGTAGTACCTGTATTCCAGCGCATATTCACCCAGCTGCCTCAGGGGGTCATTGATCCGGAGCTCTATCCTCTCCATGGAGTATTCTAAGTGCTCCGCGGGAGGATTTCTTTTAATGGAAAGCACATCCGTTTTCTGGTAATCGAAAAGCCGCAGTTTTTTCCCGATCTCCTCCTCGGACAGGCCGCCCTGCCCTGCCGGGGCCGCCACAGGCGGGGCGACGGAGATCTCTGTTCCCGAAACCAGGACGCTAACCTGTTTAAAGGCGGTTTCCGCGCGAAGAGACAGGTTTGAAACCGAAAATAAAATTGTAACCGCAAAAAGCCTTACTATGTTGTTCATACAGGTTCCCTCCATATCTGCTTCACGCCCGGCCTTTATCTTTCCGCAGCCTTAAAATTTTCCGAAAATAGTTTCCGTTCCGTCTACTTTCCAAATGATACAAAAAATCGGCGGCGTTTTCTTTAAGTTTAATAAAGCTCCGCCAGTAAAAAGTCGCCCCTGGGAAATATAAGCTAACTCCTCTTCTCCAGCATTGAATTTATGACTATAAGGCCGCTGCCGAGCTGGGCTTTTACCAGGCTGCCGACAGGAACGGGTTTGAGGTCCGAAAAGGCGCCGCGCGCCTCCAGCTCCTCGTAAAATTCGAGCAGGAGCGCCTTTATCCTTGCGCGGGCGGCCTTTACACTTGCCGTCTGCCGGGAATCCTCGAGAAGCCGCACGAACTGCCAGTTCCAGCAAAGGCTATAGTATGCCTGCAGGTTTTCTTCCGCCTCCTCTCTTTTGAGGACCGGCCTGTCGGTGGAGGCATCGGCCAGAGTTTTAGCGCTGAAGCGGGGCTCTTTCAGCGCTTCCGCCCGGGCCTGCGACCCCGTAGCTATCTGGGTGTAGAACGGGCTTTTCCTGTTCACGTCCTTCTTCACCTTTTCCCATTCGCAAAGGAGGACGCTGGTCATGAACAGTCTGTCGGCGGCGCGGCGCAGAAGGTCCCTGCGCCTGTTCCCTGCGGAAGCTGCTTTAAGACCGACGGGCGGGCGCTTCATGTGCGGGAATTCGCAGATAAGGGAGAAAGCGTTCTTGTTGTATTCGCGCAGGTATTCCACGGGCGTGGCCCCGGATTTTATGTATTTAGCGGGGTCTTTTTCGAACTTTTTCAGGTTGTCGTATTCGGCCCTTATCAGTATCTCCGAATAGATGGCGGCGCTGTATTTCTTCACGGTCAGAGGGAACTGTTCCGTGTAGAGCGGTATCTTAAGGCGGCGCAGCAGCCGGTAGAACTGCGAATAGTACTTCACCCCGAGTTCCCTGCCCACAAGGACGAAAGCCCCTTCCTGGCTGGCATTGTGCAGCGAATAGTAAAGGTCGGGCCGCGCCGAGCGCAGCACTTTCATCATCACGCGGGTCTCCGGGACCGTCTTCCTGAAATTCAGCTTCCGGTATTTTATGGGGAACGAGGACTCCAGATCATGGCTGTGATCTTTGCGGAAATAATACTGCATGAAGCGTCTGAACGAGAAAGGTTTTAAGGTCCAGCCTTCAGTCCTGGCGGCGCCGTCCGGTGTCGCGCAGGGAATGACGTGCCACTCTATATCCCGGCCGGCCAGCTCGGGGCAG